>NZ_KV789237.1:0-16233 GCF_001807505.1 Corynebacterium sp. HMSC08D02
GGAAGCTCCAAAGGCCGAAGAGCCAAAGGAAGAACCCAAGGAAGAAAAGAAGGAAGCCCCGAAGGCTGAAGAGCCAAAGGAGGAGAAGCCGAAGGAAGACAAGCCAGCACAGCAGGCTTCGACCAAGGTGAACAAGTCCGACGGTTCCCTCCCGTACGTCACCCCGCTCGTGCGCAAGCTGGCAGAAAAGCACGGCGTTGACCTGTCCACAGTTGAGGGCACCGGCGTTGGTGGCCGAATCCGCAAGCAGGACGTGATCGCTGCAGCGAAGGGTGGATCCGACGACAAGGCCGAGGCATCGGCTCCGAAGTCCGAGGAAAAGAAGGGCGCACGCTCCAACTGGTCCACCAAGTCCGTGGATCCGGAGAAGCAGTCACTGATCGGCACCACCCAGAAGGTCAACCGCATCCGCGAGATCACCGCTGCGAAGATGGTCGAGTCGCTGCAGACCACAGCTCAGCTGACGCACGTTCAGGAAGTCGACGTCACCCGCATCGCAGAGCTGCGCAAGCGCGTGAAGCCGGAGTTCATCAAGAAGCACGACGCCAACATCACCTACCTCGCGTTCTTCATCAAGGCGACGGCCGAGGCCCTGGTCTCCCACCCGAACGTCAACGCGTCCTATGATGCGGAGAAGAAGGAGATCACCTACCACGAGGACGTCAATATTGGTGTCGCAGTGGATACGCCACAGGGCCTGCTCGTGCCGGTGATCAAGCGTGCACAGGACCTGAACCTGGCGCAGATCGCGCAAGCTATCAACGACCTGGCGACCCGCGCACGCAACAAGAAGCTGCGCCCGGACGACCTGTCTGGTGCAACGTTCACGGTGACCAACATCGGTTCCGAAGGTGCACTGCTGGATACGCCGGTGCTCACCCCGCCGCAGGCAGGCATCCTGGGTACCGCGGCGATTGAGAAGCGCCCGGTCATCGTCACGGAGGAAGGTAGCGACTCCATCGCGATCCGCCAGATGTGCTACCTGCCATTCACCTACGATCACCAGCTGATCGACGGTGCAGATGCAGGCCGCTTCGTCACCACGATCAAGGACCGCATCGAAACCGGCGACTTTGAAGACGACCTGGACCTCTAAAACAGGTCAAGATGAGGAATCTTAGCGGTGGCCCCAATGCCAATACGGTGTTGGGGCCACCGCTGTTTTCACCTCTGCATATTTTCAGCTGACTGGCCGACCCAGGCCAGTTTTGCCCCGTAGACTATTCACGACATCAGGTTCAGAACTACCAAAGGAGTAGATCTTGGATTACATCACCCGCCATATCGGTCCGGACACACAGGAAACGGAGGCGATGCTCGCGAAAGTCGGCTACGACTCACTCGAGGCGCTGACCGCCGCCGCAATCCCCGCCGATCTGCTACTTCAACGGCCGCTCGACCTTCCTGCCCCGCTCACGGAATACCAAGCGCAGGATCGGTTGCGGGAGCTGGCGTCGAAAAATGAGGTACTCAAGGCGTTCTACGGCCAGGGGTACTCGTCGACGTTGACGCCGCCGGTAATTCGGCGCGGTGTGGTCGAGGATGCTGGGTGGTACACGGCGTATACGCCGTATCAGCCTGAGATTTCGCAGGGTCGTCTTGAGGCACTGCTGAACTTCCAAACTATGGTGCAGGACCTGACCGGCCTGGACATTGCGAACGCTTCCCTGCTGGATGAGGCTTCGGCGGCTGCGGAGGCTGTCGGCTTGATGGCTCGCGCAGTGCGCAAGGGTCGGACGGTGCTGCTGGATGCGCGCCTGCACCCGCAGGTCTTGCGGGTCGCATCGGAGCGTGCTCGCACGCTTGACCTCGAGGTGGAGGTCGTTGACCTGCGTGAGGGGGTCGTGGGAGAGGGCCTCGTGGGTGCCATCGTGGCCTACCCCGGCACCGAGGGCGACGTGGTTGATCCTCGCGTGGTGGTCGAGGCGGTGCACGAGCGCGGCGGCTTGGTCGCGGTGGATGCGGATATTCTTGCGCTGACGCTGCTGGAGTCCCCTGGTGAGCTTGGCGCGGATATCGCGATTGGTTCCACGCAGCGCTTCGGCGTTCCGCTGTTCTACGGTGGCCCGCACGCCGCGTACATGGCGGTCAAGGAGAAGATGAAGCGCCAGCTGCCGGGCCGCCTGGTGGGTGTGTCGAAGGACGCGGAGGGCACTCCTGCCTACCGCCTGGCACTACAGACCCGTGAGCAGCATATTCGTCGCGAGCGCGCGACCTCCAACATCTGTACCGCGCAGGCGTTGCTCGCGGTGACAGCGTCGATGTACGCCGTGTACCACGGCCCACGCGGTCTTGAGGCTATCGCTGCTCAGGTGCATGACTGGGCGGCGCGCTTCGCGAAGTCACTGCGTGACGCGGGTATCGAGGTCAAGCACGACGCGTTCTTCGACACGGTGGCCGTCGTCGTGGACAGCTCCGAGGCAGTGTGCGAGCGCTTGGCGGATGCCGGTTACCTGGTGCGCCCGATTGACGCGACCACGGTGGGTGTCTCCTTCGGTGAGGACACGTCGGAGGACGACCTCGCGGCGCTGCTCGCTGGCTTCGGTGTCGACACGGTTGCTCACGAGGCGCCGTCCGCGCTGCCCGAGGCGCTGCGCCGCACAACGGAGTTCATGACGCACCCCAACTTCAACTCGGTGCATTCTGAGACGCAGATGATGCGCTACATCCGCAAGCTCGGCGACAAGGACCTCGCGCTGGATCGCACGATGATCCCGCTGGGTTCCTGCACGATGAAGCTGAACCCGACCGCGGGCCTAGAGACCATCACGTGGCCAGCATTCGCGAACGTGCACCCGTACACACCGGATCGATTCACTGCCGGCTGGAGGGAGCTTATCGACGAGCTCCGCGCTTGGCTGGTCGAAATCACCGGGTACGCAGAGGTATCTATGCAACCAAACTCTGGTGCGACGGGTGAGCTGGCTGGCCTGTTGGCGATTCGCCGCTACCATGTTTCCCGTGGTGACCATAGCCGTGACATCTGCTTGATCCCGGCGTCGGCGCACGGTACGAACGCTGCGTCGGCGACGCTTGCGAACCTTCGGGTGGTCGTCGTCAAGACTGCTGAGGATGGCTCGATCGACCTGGCTGACTTGGATGCGAAGCTGGAGCAGCACGGCGAGCACGTCGCGGCGATTATGGTCACCTACCCGTCTACACACGGTGTGTACGAGGACACGGTGCAGGCGGTCGCAGAGAAGGTCCACGCGGTGGGCGGCCAGGTCTACATCGATGGCGCGAACATGAACGCGTTGACTGGGCTTGCGCGGCCGGGCGACTTCGGTGGCGACGTGTCGCACCTGAACCTGCATAAGACGTTTACGATTCCGCACGGCGGTGGCGGCCCGGGCGTTGGCCCGATTGGTGTGGCGGAGCACCTGATTCCGTTCCTGCCGACGGACCCGAACGTCGACCCAACGCATGCGGCCGACCCTGCCCCAGTTGGCGAGGGCGTGCCGGTTGCCGCGGCGAAGTTCGGCTCGGCGGGCGTGCTGCAGATCGCGTGGTCCTACATCGCGATGAGCGGTGCGGAGGGGTTGGCGTCCGCAACTGCGCATGCGGTGCTGGCGGCGAACTACGTGGCTCACGAGCTGCACGATTCCTTCCCGGTGCTCTACACCGGCGAGCATGGGCTGGTGGGCCACGAGTGCATCCTTGACCTACGCGAGCTGACGGACCGCTCGGGCGTGACCGCGGCGGATGTGGCGAAGCGCCTGGTGGACTACGGCTTCCACGCCCCTACCCTGGCGTTCCCGGTGGCGGGCACACTGATGGTGGAGCCGACCGAGTCCGAGGATCTGGACGAGCTGGATCGCTTCATCGAGGCGATGCGTTCCATCCGCACGGAGATCCAAGAGATCATCGACGGCAAGGTATCCTACGAGGCCTCCGTCCTGCACCATGCGCCGTTTACCGCGCACAGCGTCGCTAGCACCGCGTGGGACTACGAGTTCTCCCGCGAGCAGGCCGCCTACCCGGTAGAGCGCTTGGTGCGCGAGAAGTACTTCCCGCCTGTGCGCCGCATTGATGAGGCGTACGGCGACCGCAACCTGGTGTGCTCCTGCCCGCCGCCGGAGGCGTTTGATATTTCTGAAAGTTCAGCGAGAGCGGAAAAGTAAGGAGTGATTGTGATGGCTGAGACCCCTTTGTTTGCAGCGCATGAGGAGCTTGGTGCTTCCTTTACGGACTTCGGTGGCTGGAACATGCCACTGAAGTACGACAACGAGCTTGCGGAGCACCGTGCGGTGCGCGAGCGCGTCGGCATCTTTGATCTCTCCCACATGGGCGAGATTGATGTACGCGGCCCCCAGACTGCGGAGTTTTTGGACTACACGTTGATTTCCATGCTGTCTACGTTGCGTGTTGGCAAGGCGAAGTACTCGATGATCGTGGCCGAAGATGGCGGCATCATCGACGATTTGATCTCCTACCGCCTCGCAGACGATCACTTCCTGGTCGTGCCGAACGCTGGCAACACGCCCGCGGTGTGGGAGGCATTCCAAAAGCGCGCGGCAAACTTCGATGTAGAGCTGACGAACCGTAGCGCGGACGTCGCGCTTGTTGCGGTGCAGGGCCCTGATTCCTTATCGACGATCGCTTCGCACCTCGACGGCGACGCCGGTGCCTTGGCGTACTACTCGGCGGCACCGATGCGCTTCGGTGACTGCGACGTCTTGGTCGCCCGAACCGGTTACACCGGCGAGGACGGCTTCGAGATCTACTGCGACCGCGAAGACGCCCGCGCGATCTGGGACGCTCTCGCACCGAACGCGACGCCGTGTGGCCTGGCTGCGCGCGACTCCCTGCGGCTCGAGGCGTCGATGCCGCTGTACGGCCACGAGCTTTCCCGCGAGATCACCCCGGTCGAGGCCGGGATGGGCCGCGCGTTTGCGAAGAAAGAGGCGGACTTCGTGGGCAAGGACGCGCTTGTCAGCCGCGAGCCCTCGGTGGTTATTGCCGGCCTGTCGTCGGAGCAGCGTCGCGCCGCTCGCGAGGGTGCCGAGATCTACCTGGGCGATACGCGCATCGGCGTCGTCACCTCCGGGCAGCCTTCGCCCACGCTGCAGCGTCCGGTGGCGCTCGCGCACATCGACCCAGCGCACGCCGAGGTTGGCACGGATGTTGAGATTGATATCCGCGGCCGCCGCTATCCGTTTACTATTGTGGACACACCGTTCTATTCCCGAAAGGACAAGTAATCATGTCTTTGAACCCTGATTTTTACTACTCGGAGGACCACGAGTGGATCAACGCTCGCCCTGAGGACGCTGCTGGCACCAAGGTGCGCGTAGGCATCACGAACGTTGCGGCGGATCGCCTCGGCGAGGTCGTGTTCGCTGAGCTGCCGCAGGTCGGCGACCAGGTCACGGCTGGTGAGACGTGCGGTGAGGTGGAATCGACGAAGTCGGTGTCTGACCTGTACGCCCCGGTGACTGGCACGGTGACCGCGGTCAACGAGGACATTGATGGCGCCTACGAGGCCATCAACGAGGACCCGTTCGGTGCTGGCTGGCTCTTCGAGGTTGAGGTCGAGGAGGTTGGTCCACTGATGACGGCAGATGAGTACGCTGCCGCTAACGGTGTCGAAAACTAGCGACTATCGTTGGCAGGCATGACAGCTCCACGCGATCCGTTCTTCCCTGCCGACAAATCCATTCGGGCCTCAGCCGCGCCTATTGATGTGCGCGAGCTGGGGCTCGTTGATTATGAGGAAGCCTGGCACCTCCAGGCTGAGCTGGCCAAGCAGCGTGCGTCGGACGAGATCCCGGACACGGTGTTGGTGCTGCAGCACCCCTCGGTGTTTACCGCGGGCAAGCGAACCCAGCCGGAGGACTTGCCGGATCCGTCGTACCCGGTCCCGGTCGTGGACGTTGATCGCGGAGGACGCATCACGTGGCACGGCGAGGGCCAGCTTGTCCTCTACCCCATCATCAAACTTGCCCAACCGGTAGACGTCGTGGACTACGTGCGCCGCCTGGAGGAGGCGATCATCGAGACGGTGCGCAAGGCGGGGGTACATGCCGCCGGGCGTATCGACGGCCGCTCCGGCGTCTGGGTGCCAAAAACCGTCGACGCGGCGGATAGCTCGGCGTCGCACCGCGATAGGAAGATCGCGGCGCTGGGTATCCGCATCACCCGCGGAGTGACCATGCATGGGCTCGCGCTGAACTGCGACAACACCTTGGAGCACTACGGCCACATCGTTGCGTGCGGCATCGACGACGCCGACGTGACCACGATGAGCCTGGAGCTCGGCCGCGACGTCACACCTGAGGAGATGACCGCTCCGCTGCTCGACGCCCTCAAGCGCGCCCTTGCAGGCGAGCTCGTGGTGGCCGACCACAGCTTTGGTTCGGCACCGGATCCGACGAAGGGGCTCAAACGTCGAGATGTAAGGCGAGCCTCCCATTAAACCTCGACTTTGGAGGGGCTGTCCGTTACGGTGGACGGCGTGACTATTGCACCAGAAGGACGCAAACTACTTCGCGTAGAAAAACGCAACGCCCAGACCCCTATCGAGTCGAAACCGCGTTGGATCCGCAACGCGGTCAAGACCGGCCCTGAGTACGAGGACATGAAAAAGAAGGTGAAGGGCGCGTCCCTTCACACCGTGTGCCAGGAGGCCGGCTGCCCCAACATTCACGAGTGCTGGGAGTCGCGCGAGGCGACATTCCTGATCGGTGGCGCGAACTGCTCTCGTCGCTGTGACTTCTGCCAGATCAACTCGGCGAAGCCCGAGCCGCTCGACGTCAACGAGCCACAGCGTGTGGCGGAGTCAGTTCGCGAGATGAACCTGAACTACTCCACCATCACCGGTGTGACCCGCGACGACCTCGAGGATGAGGGCGCGTGGCTGTATGCGGAGGTTGTGCGCAAGATTCACGAGCTCAACCCGCATACTGGCGTCGAAAATCTCACCCCGGACTTTTCCGGCAAGCCGGATCTGCTCCAGGAGGTCTTTGAAGCTCGTCCGGAGGTCTTCGCGCACAACGTGGAGACGGTCCCGCGCATCTTTAAGCGCATCCGCCCGGCGTTCCGCTACGACCGCTCTCTGGACGTCATCCGCCAGGCGCGCGACTTCGGTTTGATCACCAAGTCCAACCTGATCCTGGGCATGGGTGAGACCCAGGAAGAGGTCTTGCAGGCGCTGCAAGACCTTGTTGACGCCGGCACCGACATCATCACGATCACCCAGTACCTGCGCCCCGGCCCGATGTACCACCCGATCGACCGTTGGGTAAAGCCCGAAGAGTTCATCGAGTACCGCGACGCGGCCTACGAGATGGGCTTCGGCGCCGTCATGTCGGGTCCACTGGTGCGCTCCTCATACCGCGCGGGCAAGCTCTACGTCGAGGCGATGGAGCACCGCGGCCTGGAGTTGCCGGAAAACCTGCGCCACCTGGCGGAAACCTCGAAGGGCGACACTGCCCAGGAAGCCTCGACGCTCCTGGAGAAGTACGGTGCTTCGAAGGATCACCCGGTAGCAACACGTTCCTAACCCGCTTTGGCCACTTTGGTCCGGCCATGTTCGTGACATAGAGTTGACGGCATGGCTCAGTCGAAGGATAAGGCAGCCCTGAAGGCTGCGAAGAAGCAGGAGCGCGCCGCGAAGCGCGCAAAGGGAAAGCAGACACGTAGCCAGATTTGGCAGGCGTTTCAGATTCAGCGCAAGCGGGATAAGAAGCTCATCCCGATTATGCTGGCCTGCCTGCTTGGCATGGGTCTGCTTTTCTTCTTGATCGGCCTCATTTGGGGCGGCCAGTGGTACATGCTGGCGCTCGGCTTGGCGTTCGGTACCGTGCTGGCGATGTGGATGTTCACCCGCCGCTTGGAGCGCTCGATGTACGACGAGGTCGGTGACACCCCGGGCGTTGCCGGTTGGACGCTGGAGAACTTGCGTAACTCCGTCGGCATGGTGTGGATCACCAAGACCGGCGTGCAGGCCAACACCCATATGGATACCGTGCACCGCGTGATTGGCCTGCCAGGCGTCATCCTGGTCGGTGAGGGCAACGAGAACCGCCTGCGCACCCTGATGAAGAAAGAGTCCCGCCGCGTGGACCGCCTGCTGGCAGGCGTACCAATCCACGAGGTGTACGTGGGCGAAGGCGAAGGCCAGGTTGCAGTACGTGACCTGCAGAAGCACTTGATGAAGCTGCCACGCCACTACCGCAAGGATGATGTCTACTCCATGAGCGCCAAGCTCGAGGCGATGGACGCCCGCACGCAACCTGGCCAGATGCCTGGTCTGCCTGGCGGCCCGCTGCCGAAGCAGGCCCAGAACATGGCGGGTATGAACCGCCGTATGCGCCGAATGCAGCAGCGTCAAGGCAAGTAAGTATGTCTTCCTTCGACATGGGCGTCGAGGCCAGCACCGCGCTGCGCCTCGGCGCTCTTTTGTTGTCCGCGGGTGCTCCCGGCTACCGCGTCACACGGGCCGTGAAGCGTTGTGCCCGCGCGATGCACTTCGACGACGCCGACGTGGTCGTCGGCTTCGACACGATTACGTGCACCGTGCACCGCGGGGACAACTTCCGCACACTCGTGGCGGACCTCCCGCTGCCAGGGGTGAACGCGTCGCGCATCGAGGCGCTCGAGAACCTCACCAAGCACGAGATGCACCGCTACACCACCGCGGAAGAAATCAACGCTGCCATCGACGAGATTGAGGCGATCCCTACTCCACGTTGGGGTCCGCTGACCTCCAGCTGCGCGGCTGGCCTTGCGTGCGGTGGCTTCGCTGTACTGAACCACTTCTCGTTCTTCACCGCGCTGCTGGTGATTATTGCGGCTGGTGTGGGCCAGTACGTCCGTCTGCGATTGGGGCGTCGACACCTCCTGCAGCTAGGCGTCGTGATGGCAGCGGCCCTGGTGTCAACGCTGCTGTTCCTGGCGCTCGCGTGGGCGCTTCCCCACTCCGACTTTGAGCTCTCCGCGGGCTTCGTCCCCGCGATTTTGTACCTTGTGCCGGGCTTTCCCCTGTTCGTTTCTTTGATGGATCTCTCCCGCTTCGACTTCACCTCGGGGCTGCCGAGGCTCTTCTTCGCACTCGAAGTGGTCATCACCATGATGCTGACGGTCGCGGTCATCGCGATGGTCACCGATGCGCCCGCCCCCAGTACGGTCAGCGCAACCCCGGATCCTGCGTTTTACGGGGCTGCGGCGCTCGCCAGCTTCGTCTCCGTGGGTGGGTTCGCCATTTTGTTTAATGCCTCACGCAGGATGACACTTTTGGCAGCCACGCTCGGCACCGTCGCCAATGTGTTGCGCCTCATGCTTGTCGACGCCCACGTGGAATACTTCCTGGCCTGCCTGTTAGGCACCCTCGTGATCGGCATTCTTGGTTCCTGGCTGGGCCAGCATTTCAGGGTGCCGCGCACCACGGTGACCATCCCCGCAGCCGTGGTCATGATCCCCGGTCCCACCATTTACGCGGCGCTGCACCAGATCACGAACGGCAATATCTCCGCGGCAATCGACTCGACTACCGCCGTCGTGCTCACGGTGTTGTTCCTCTCTGGAGGCCTGACGGTGGCCCGTCTGCTCACTGACAAGAACTGGGCGTTCCAGCGCACCGTGGAATTCCGCCCGCTGGACGAGCCTTAGCTGCGGATCACGGTCGTGTTCGTGGCACGATCGTGCATGCCGCGGCCGTCGGCGTCGACAAGCGCTGCGGGCAGAATGAACGCAGTGAGCAGCGTGCGCACTGCCGCGCGCCACAGCCCGACGGGCTCTTCCGCGTCGACGCGGGCCACCCCCATCCCGAGGATCGCCATGCCCGGCGTGCGTGCAAATAGCCAACCGCAAATGATGCCCAACACGATCCACAACAGATACGTCAACGTCGACGTGCCACCGAAAACGGTGGTGTTGGCGTGAATGATCGCTGCAGCCGCCCAGGCAATTGCCCAGTCGATCGCGACGCCGCCCATGCGTCGCGCCACCGACGCCTGCGCGCCCGCGCCCTCCTTCGGCAGCCCAAGGAACTGCCCCGGGTAGTCAGGGATCGCATCATCGCCTTTGAACTGGCCGGGAAGCTCCGGGCCGTCGAGCCATCGTTTTCCTTGGGGTGCAGACATGCGACATAGCCTATCCTCTTTTCCCGAAAAGCTGTTACAGAGCGGGAGCTACACGCTAGAATTGTGCGAAGTTCCCAACGCCGTCCGAAGGAGAAAAGGTCGTGTCTTTCGAAACTATCGAAGACGTAAAGAAGTTCATTCAGGACGAGAACGTGGAGTTTGTCGACGTCCGGTTTACCGACGTCCCCGGCATCGAGCACCACTTCTCTATCCCTGCCTCCATGTTTGACGAAACCGTCATGGAAGAAGGCCTCGCCTTCGACGGCTCATCGATTCGTGGCTTTACCACCATCGAAGAGTCCGACATGACGCTCATGCCGGATCTCGCCACCGCGAAGCTGGACCAGTTCCGCGCAGCGAAGACCCTGAACGTGAAGTTCTTCGTCAACGACCCATTCACCCTCGAAGCGTTCTCCCGCGACCCGCGCAACGTTGCGCGCAAGGCGGAGCAGTACCTGGCTTCCACCGGCATCGCCGATACCTGTAGCTTTGGCGCCGAGGCCGAGTTCTACCTCTTCGACTCCATCCGATACGAGGTCGAAGGCCACCGCGCGTTCTACGAGATCGACGCCGAAGAAGGCTGGTGGAACCGCGGCAAGGAAACCGACGCAGTCGGCGGCCCGAACCTTGGCTACCACAACCGCGTCAAGGGCGGCTACTTCCCCGTCCCACCACACGACAAGACCGTCGACGTACGCGACGCCATGGTCAAGAACCTGCGCGAATCCGGCTTCGAAATCGAACGCTTCCACCGCGAGGTAGGCAACGGCGGCCAGCAGGAGATCAACTACCGCTTCAACACCCTCCTGCACGCAGCCGACGACCTCCAGGACTTCAAGTACATCATCAAGAACACCGCCACCCAGTACGGCAAGACGGCCACCTTTATGCCGAAGCCCCTGGCCGGTGACAACGGTTCCGGAATGCACGCCCACCAGTCCCTCTGGAAGGACGGCAAGCCACTGTTCTACGACGAGAACGGCTACGGCGGGCTCTCCGACATCGCCCGCTGGTACATCGGCGGCATCCTCGAACACGCCGGCGCTGTCCTTGCGTTTACCAACCCGACGCTGAACTCCTACCACCGCCTCGTCCCCGGCTTCGAGGCCCCAATCAACCTGGTGTACTCCCAGCGCAACCGCTCCGCCGCGATCCGCATCCCGATCACCGGCACCAACCCGAAGGCGAAGCGCATCGAGTTCCGCGCACCGGACCCATCAGGCAACCCGTACCTCGGCTTCGCTGCCATGATGATGGCAGGCCTCGACGGTGTGAAGAATCGCATCGAGCCACACGCTCCGGTGGACAAGGACCTCTACGAGCTGCCGCCGGAGGAAGCCAAGGACATCCCGCAGGCGCCGACCTCACTCGAGGCATCGCTGCAGGCCCTGCAAGACGACTACGAATTCCTCACCGAAGGCGACGTCTTCACCGAAGACCTCATCGACACGTACGTGAAGCTGAAGTACGACAGTGAGATCACCCCGGCGCGCCTGCGCCCGACGCCGCTGGAGTTTGAGCTGTACTTTGACTGCTAATTTTTGAGAGGGTTTGCCTACCTGCATGTTACCGTTTATGCAGGTAATGACCGTGCACCCTATGCGCGGTATGCGCCCAAAACATGGTGTCCGGGGGCTAAACCGGGATTTTCCCGGGATTTCCCCGGCACTCTCACAACGCAAAAAGCCCCGCTGGGCACGCAACATTCAGCGCACCCAGCGGGGCTTTAAGGTCTATCACAGGATTCTGACGCTCTCGACGGGCTACAGGTCGGCCTCGACGGACTCATGCACATCGATCCGCAACGCTGGATAGCGCTGACGCACCTGTCGCAGAGCAGCAAGCGAAAAGTTGTACTTCACTTCCAGCGCTTCCTGCGCTTCCTCGAGCTTCGCCACACGGTCCAACAGTGTCTTGAGTAGGTCCTGCATTTGCCGCTGCGCTGTATCCACCGTGTCCTTAGCTCGCACATCTGCTTTCGGCTTCTCACGCGCCGTCAAAAAGCCAAGATAAGCCGGGATCACTGCCGCGAGGACGAGGGCTAAGCTTTCCCAGAACTGTTCCATGCTGTCGCCCCCTTCGGGTCTGCTCGAATATCGAGAGTGATTTCACCGCGCTTTCCCCTCCACACGGCCCACATCGTCATCACGGCCAGCGCAAGATACACACTGCCGCGCTCTAAAAACGTTGCGAGCGAATCAGGAAGAAACGCCATGCCCCACAAACTGATCAACGCCACCGACAATGCCAGCGTCACGACCCCGGCTGTGCTCTGATGCCACACAGCAACCACCAGGCAAGCAACGCCGAGCACGACCGCTACCGCAATCCACGCGGTAACCGGAAGCCCAATGAGCGTCAAAGGATGTGGACCCGCCGGGCCCCGTCTGATCAGCCAGCCCGCGCCACGAGCTAGAAAACACAGCCCAAGGATAAGCAGCGCGGTAGCGTCAGTCATCAAAAAAGCCCGCAGCTTGTAGGCTGCAGGCCGACACTTCAACGGCAACTTATCAATGGGCATGGCCCACCTCATTCGGATACGCAGTAAACGCCGAGTCCGTTTCTGCATCCAGGCGCAGCGCGACCGGCACCTCCACGCCTACCGGCTTTTCATCAGACTCACGGCCCGTATTCGCAGCAGCCAGCAGCCCGCCAACAAGTGCAGCCAGCGAGCCCACTTGCCCAAGCCACGAATCCACATCGGACGGAGTAGCAAAGCCAAGCACAGTCAGCACCAGCCCCACCACCGCGACAACGACATAGACAGAAAGCCTGACAAACCACGGTGTTCCAATCACAGCGCGTGGCTTCGGTGCGAGGCGCTTATTCATTGTTGCCTCCCAACGTCTTGAGCTTGCGCCACATCGTCGTCAGCATGTTCGCGTGCACGTCCTCAAGCTTGCGATCAATCTCGAGCACGTAGCCGATCAGCGTGTCGCGAAACGCTGACTGCTTACCATCAGTGCCGACGTAGCGGGACTGAAACTTGTGTGTCAGCTCATGGTGAATCTGTCGTGTCTTTTCCAGCAGCTCATGCTGCTGCTCGTCTGTCAGTGCCATAAACGGATCCTTTCTTATTGCTTTCCCATTGAAAATTGCTACAAGCTCCTCGCGAGTGCCCTGAAACGCATTCACGTCGACATAGCGGCCCGCGACAGCGCCGTTTGAGCCGTACTGCAAGATGTCAGGCTTCTTGTCGCCGAGCGGATAGCCCCACCCCGGGTGAGTGGCTGCGCCTTCTGCCGCGTAGATGTCGCGGTACGGGCCGTACGCGTTGCGCTTGCCGTAATGCGAGACCCACAGCGCACCGAGCCCGTCCATTGACGGTTCTCCGCCAGGCATGTGTTCCCAGTACCACGCGCCGGAGTAGATTCCGGCGACGGTGTAGCCGCGCGATTCAAGCTCTCGCTTGGCCTCCCACACGTCCGCACCACTGAGCAGCTTTCGAGCACCATCGACTGATTCGACATCAATCCACACTGACAGGTCACGACGCCCGCCCATCTGTTGGTCGATCACATCAACCTGCTGCGCGATGGAGGTGCCCTCCGACGGTGCACGCAGATACCAGTACGTGCTGACAAGCAGCCCGGCGCGCTCTGCGTCGTCAAGGTGGGAGCGAAAGGTTTTGTCGCGGTAGGTGCCGTCGCAGAGGCGCAGGATTGCGAACTCGATGCCTTGGCTCTTGGCGAGCTTGAGACTCATGCCGTCTTGATGTTCGGAGACGTCGATGCCGAAGATGGTGGTCGTCTCCGGGGTTGGGTGGTCTCCTGGCCAGGTGGCTCCACGTAGGACTGCTTCGGGGTCGAGGATCGTCTCGCCGAGGATGCGGCGGGCGGCTGGCACCCAGGAGTAGCGGTAGTACTCGAAGTGGAGATGTGGTGGCACACCTCCATTGGTTGCCGAGTTGGGATTGATGCGTCCGATGCGCTGTCCCTCTCTGACACGCTCTCCGGTGGTGACCTCTGGGATGATGTGGCCGTAGACGGATTCGCCGCCGCCGACGCTGGCGGGGTGGTCGAGTCTGATCCATTGCCCGAAGCCGCTTGCGGGCCCGGACTGGACGACGGTGCCGTCTTTGACTGCGTAGATGGGGTAGCCGCCCGAGCCGCCGTCGCGACCGAAGTCCGTGCCCCAGTGGGTTGTTCCCCACCGTGCGCCTATTGGGCTTGTGACGTAGAAGACTTTTTGCACTGGCATTGTGGTCATGGCCTCCTCCTTTCTGGTTTTGGGTATAAAAAATGCCCCTACGGTAGGGGCTGGAATAGGGCTGCCGATTCGTTTGGGGGCCAGTCTGCTGACGTGGTGTGGCTCGAGAGCACCCGATACTGGCGCCCCTCATCCTCTACGATGTCGCCCTCCTGGACCGGCAGGCCAGGCGCGAATGGGATGACAGCACCCGCAGTGTTCTCGTCCGGCGCGCTCTTCGGGGTCACCACGTCAGTGATGTCGCGCCAGATTCCCTCGTCCACGCCGTGTGTGCCTGGCTCGAGGCTGTTGAGTCCTAAGAATCTCGACTCGTAGAAGCGGTCGAGGTGGGTGATGACGTGGCCCTGCAGGTACGACTTCGAGCGGTCACCCAAGGGGTTCTCCCAGGCTGGCACCTTGTCAGGGTGCGCGATGGCCTCCTCCACTGTGACCGCTGCTGGTTTCTCAATCAGGCCAGACTCCTGCAGCTCAGTGATCAGCTCGGCTTGGGCCTGCTCGACTTTCACCTGTGTTTCTCTGCGGGGCATTTCGGTAATCGTGATCCACGTGCGCAGCTTTGCCAGGTCCTCGAATGGGATTTCCTGCACGACTGCTTGGGCTTCTTCTAGCGTTACCACAATTGGTTGTCCTTTCGTTGGTTGATGCCCCTGCGCAGTTGTAGCGCGGGGGCTATGGGGTAAATATTGGGTCGGTGAATAGGCGGACAGCAGCCCGCCGGGGTGTTCCATCGCCTCCCCAGCAGCGCACTGCAATATCCGCGGCGGTCGTGGCGATGATGGGGACGAGTACCGAGGAGCGCTGTGGTTTTCCGGCGTCTATCTCGAGTTTGCAGATTTCCTGGGCTGTTTCGCCGTCGGGTCGCCACCGGATATAGGCCCCAAAAGGTCCGTCACACACGAGCTGGACCAGGTAGGAGCCTGGTTTGAGTAGGTGCCTATCGTTGGATCCATTGCGCTGGTCCGGAGCAATCATCGCCCACTGATTGGTCGTGCCGTCGGCTGTGAATTGGACCGAATAGTAGCCGAAATCGAGGGTTGGGCCGGTCATTACGCTGCCACCCCCACGAGCGCTACTCGGCGGGTAGCTGGAAAATTGTCAGTCCTACAAGCACGGGCTCTGCCGGGTTCTCTGTCGAGGTAAATACCCTCAGATACTTCGGCTTGTCGAGGACCACTCGCACCATCCGGTTTTTGTGTGGCCCCCACTCTCCGAAGTGTCTGACACTGTTTTCGTAGATTGAGAACCAGCGATTTTCGTCGAAGTCGATCACAATTTGGTGCACACCAGCGGGCAACCAAATCTCCGTCGGATTGTCCTTTGGCCCCTTGCCCGCGACAATCTCGGCTCGCACACCCGTATCTGACGATGTCGGTTTGAGCACCACGGACCGGACGTTGAAATCGATTGAAGTCGTCATTTAACGTCCCCCCCCCCGCTACTGCGGTGGCTAAGCGGGGACTTGGAAAATCGTCACGCCCACAAGCGGCGGCGTATCCGGGGTTGCCGTGGACACGTACATCACGATTTGGCCGGGTTCGTCCATCACCACACGCACCATTCGCCCATTGTGCGGCCCGTCCATGCCAAACAGCCTGCGACTTTTGTGATAAAGCGACATCCACCTGTCCTCGTCGAAATCGATGATCAGCTGATGCACACCGGCGGGGAGCCAAAATGTATCGCTGGTGTCTTTCGGCCCACGCCCGGCCACTATCTCGGCCTTTACGCTGTTCGCCGACGATACGGGCTTCAGCACCAGCGACCGCATCCAGTCCATTTCCATTGGTGCCGTCATCTATGCCACCACCTTGGCAGCTACTGGGTCGGCATTGGGTAGACCTCGATGGTGCCAGTTTCTCCCGCCGTGCTTTTCGCGTTGAGCTCGATCCGGTCCCCTTTCCTTGCTCCGATGGTGACCATGACAGAGCCAATCCCCCCCCCC
>NZ_KV789237.1:16253-38065 GCF_001807505.1 Corynebacterium sp. HMSC08D02
CCCCCCCCCGTTGATCTTTAGCAGGGATATGCGCGACTCGTTTCACCTCACCACCAGTCGTAAGCACTACATCCGCTCCGGTTTCACCGTCCCATGACGCAGACACCCGGCACGGGCCGGGCACCACGTTCAGTGATGAGGACGTGTTCTTCATGGGGTGGTCACCGACGATTTTCGGGTACCACGACCCATCGCCTTCTACTGTCACACCATAGGGCATGACGAAATCGATTGCTGTTGTCATTTTTCCTCCTTACAGATGGAAAAGGGACACCAGGTGCCCCTTTGTGTTTGGTTAGATTTCAAGCCCAAGGCCGCGGTACTTCGCATCCAAAGCGTCGAGCTCTTTGCGGTATTTCGGCATCAGCTCACCAGGCATATACACACCGAAAACCCTGATAATCTCGCGCGGTTTACCGTCTTTCGTCACCCCCGCAGGAACTCCTAAAGTATTGGTTCCGCTGTCGAACGCATGCGCCTTGATGAGAATCGAATTATCCTCACCGGCGACGGTCCCTCTTTGTATGTTCAGCACGATGAGTCCTCCGGGCCAGAAAGTGTTCCCCGCCGTGTTGACGACAATCTCAATCCCTGGCTCGCGGCTCAACCTCCGGACACTCTGAATGAAATTAGATTCATCAATTGCAACCCCAACAGAGGCACCACCTGTAGCTTGTTGCCCTCCAAGGATGAGCTTGTGTGGCCTATACGCCTCAGTCAACAACTCATTCCGCTCAACACCCCACTTCGTAGTCAACGTCGCTAAACGCAGCTCCTTAATCGCTTCCCCATTTAGCTGGTTCGCTTCCAACGCCGATTCCGCAGCTTTCGCAGCACGCTCACCAGTCTGCGCCGCGTGCATACCCGTCTGCGCAGCAAACCCAGCAGCAGCACCAACCGCACGGATTGCTTGATTCTGCAGACGATCCGACTCTTGCAAATTCTCCGTAATTTGCGTCAAACCAGCCTGCGACTCCTCCAGCAGCTTCTGCGCCTCCCGCAAATCAGCATTAATCCCATCCTGGACTTTGCCCGCCTCAATCAAATCGTCAGTCGCCTTACGCAACTCGGTTTGTGCATCAGCAAGGTCAGTCATCGCCTGCGAATGCTCTCCCTGCACCTCCTCCAGTAGCTCAATCGCCTCGGTGTTTAACCTGCCGACTTCCAACGCGGAATCAGCCGCCCGCGCCGCGTCCTCCGCCGTCAGCTGGGCGTACATCGCCCCCATCGACGCAGATCCGGCAGCAGCGCCAGCAGCACGCACGCCATTCGCCACCGCACGAATCGCCTCATCATGCGCATCAATCACCTCACCATGCTTCGCAATCACCGTCTGATGCATAGCCAGAATCTCGTTCTGCGCCGCGTCGATCTTCGACAGGGTTTCCCCTGCCTCCTCAGCCAACACATTCAACTCGTCAAGCTTCGTCTTCGCTGACTGCGCAGCAGCATCAGCGTCTGATTTCGCGTCCTTGGCATCGTCCAGCGCTTGTATCGCACGGTCAGCCTCTTCCTTGGCTAACTTCGCCTGCTTCTGCGCATCCGAATGTGCCTGGCGCGCATCCTTAGCGTGGCTATACGCATCAGCAACATGCTGTTTACCCGTTTCGATAGCGTCCTGTGCCTGCTCCACCAACGGCAAAATCTCTGCACGGATCTCCTCCGCACGTGCCACATGCTCACGCGCTAACACCTCGTGCTGCGCCGACAACGCCGAATGCGCCGAAGCCGACCCCAACAACCCCCGTAGCTGTGCCGACGCCACCGCCATCTGCCGGTGAAGCTCCTTCACCTGGCCATGCAGTGCTTTTACGCTGTCAAAAATGGCGTCGTTCTTATCCAGAATCTCATCCGACTCACCGACAAGCCGCGTCACCTCATCAAGCGCCGTCAACGCACTCTCATACGCCGACTGCGCTTTACCGTAGGATTCGTAAGCCTCTTGCGCATACCCACGTCCCTTTTCCTCCGCTGCAGCAGCACCATCCAACGCTGTCCGAATCACTCCCTCGGCATCATTGACCGCCGAAAGAGCCTCATTGGCTGTTGTTTTCGCCTCGGACGCTGTTGTCTTCGCCGCCGACGCTGCTTTGCTTGCCCCTGCGACTCGGCGTGTGAGGGCGCGCTTATCGTTGGCGACCTGTCTTCGGAGGTCCTGCGACTGTCGGCGAAGCGCATCGGCGTCGGAGATGAGCAGACCGCCGACGTGGACGCGCCATCCTCCGATCCCTTGGTCGTCGGAGGAGACCATGGAGATTTCGGTGACTGGAAGGCGGAATCGGCGACCTCGAAGTTCGACTGTGACAATGTCACCAACTTGGAAATCCTCGCCCGGGGTGTACCCACGGAGTCCAACTGTGGTGATGTCACGCTCGAAGAAAGTGTCCCCCGCGATCTGGCGCTGGGCAGTATCCACGACGGTTTCAAGGTCGGAGATTTGTAATTCGAGGTCGATAGTGGCGTCCGCTCGAGCGAAACCGACGTCGAAACGTGCGATGGTCTCGGACGGTCGATAAATGTAGCCGTCTTTGATGCGGTCGTCACGCTCGACTTGTTCTGCGCCCTCTGGCAGGACAACATTAAATTCTCCGTACACCAGTGTTGCGCGTTCGCGTCCTACGGTCACGTCGCCGCCGTCGGCGATGAGCACTATTTCTTGGTTCATTGGTTCACCTCCGTAACTTGTCGCACATCAATGACGATGGTTGGGTGGGAAAGGTCCAGGCCCGGCGCGGGTGGGTCTCCTGGTAGCCAGAGGCTGGCTGTGATGCACACGCCTGCTGCGTCGGCGATTGGGGCGACGGTTTCCAGGAGTTTGCCGTCAGCGGGTCGGATCAGCACATTGGGTGATGGCAGTGTTGAGCCGTATGGCGAGACGACGATCGGCGGGTTTTCGATGATGTGCCGGATGCCGGTTGCGCGCCATGAGGTTTCTAGCGATCGTGTGATCAGTTTCCGAATGACTTTCTCAGCGGTCGCTTCGTCTTCTCTGCGTGCGTCTCCGAGGGTGACGCCGTCTGCGGTGGTAATCATCTTCATGTCTTGAAGGTCACGTGGTTTGCTCCATGTGGCGGCAACTCCTTCTGGTCCTACCCAGTCTCGCTCAAAGCGGGTGAATTCCCCCGTGATGGTTGTGGGGGCGGACCATGCGACATGTCGGTCGAGTTCTGCGAGGATGTCTACTCCGTGCACCTCCAGGGAGTGGGGGTGCTGCCAGTCGCCTGACTCCACGACGTGGGTGATGCGGAATGCACGCCGGTAGTTGTGCCGCTCCACCACAATGAAGCGGGTTTTGTTTGCAACACCGACGAGTTTTCCCTCGTGGTCGACGGTGGCGCCGCCAGCGACGAGCTCGTCAACGATCGGATGCACAGCGCCTTGGTCCATGATTGCGAATGTTGCTTGGAAGCTTGTGACGACGTTTCGTCGCTGCGGAGCTTCCAGGGGTGAGAGCACTGGCGGGCAGTCCATAAGTGGCTGGCAGGCTTCGTCGAACAGCCCGACGTATTGCTCTTCATCCTCTACGACGGCGGTCCGGTGTTTGCGGTGCTGTTCCCAGTCGGTTATCTCCATGGGTCGAGTACTCCTTTCTTCCACTGGATTGTGGCCCCCGGTGGCACGTGAAATTGTCTGGTGGCTCCCGGAGGCACAAGCTCGATAGGGATTGCGCGCAAGGCGTGCGTGACTTCTGGTGCAGCAGGTTCGTTGTTTGCAGTGATTTTTGGAATCTTCTGCAAAACAAGCGTGTGCTGCGAGGTGACGGCAGGCAGCTGAAACATCGCGCCGGAAGGCACCTTGACAACCCCACCAGCACCCGACCAGGTAATAGTGGGTGCGACTGGCACATCTCCGTCGTTGGTGATGGTGACGGTGCCTGTCCCCTGCTGGGGCATGGTCCACCACACACCGTCATCGGCGACGAGCGGTATGCGCACATCGAGGACGACTTCGGACCACGATGGGTCTTGTGTCGGGGCTGCCATGCCCTCGCCGAGGCGCACCCACAACACCATGTCCCCGGCAGGCGTGGAAAGCTTCAACAGCGACCGTTGATGCGCGAGCGGTGAAAAGGCCGCGCGCAGCGCTGCAGCAACCTCTCCTGCATCCCGGCCACCAGCTGCGCGACACAGAAACGTCAGTGCCCCTGTCATGACCCCGGCGCGCTGCGAGAGCGCGGTTTGTCCTGGAGTTGCAAGGGGTGTGGCGGTCGTGGTGTCCATGGTGCCGATAAGTCCGTCGATGCCTCCGGCTTTGATGCCTGCCGCCCAATCGTTGGTGAAGTCCCAGTCGGTGCCTTTCCAATCGGTCATGGTGAGGCTGTAGCGGTTCATGGGTCCTCCTTTCTAGATGGTGCTGGCGTATGCCAGGCCAGTCAGTTGTGATTTGGGTTGTTGCTGCAGCTTTTCCTGCACTGCTTTGAGCGTGGTGAGGATTTGCTGCTGGGTGGTTGCATCGGTGTTGAGCAGATTGTTGGTCTGCTTCGTCAGCTGCGTGGAGGCGTCGTGATGCCGTTCAGCTCTGGCCTTTTCCTCAGCAGCAGCCTGCTTGAACGCGTCGGCAAGTTTCTCGGTTGGGGCGGTCACTGATTGCTGCATCATTTTTGCCCACTCGAGGTCTGCCGCCGCGCGATCATGGCGCTCCTGGTAGCTGATTTCGTCCTGGAGCTTCTTCGCGTCGAGGTTGTTTTGGTTACGCAGTACTTCACGGTTGAGCTGTTCGATCTCGTCATCTGCTCTGCGCTGTGATGCTTCAATCTTGGATCCGATCGAGTACTGCAAGCTGCCAATGGAGGCGTCGACAAGCGCGTCTCCGATTCCGGCACCCGCCATGGCCCCGCCAGCCCCGCCGACTGCTCCACCAACACCGGAAGCAGCAGCACCAAGGAGTGCACCACCTACGAGCGTGGCTTTCTCCCCGGTCTTCATCTGCTTCCAGGCCTCATCGAGTTCGGGACGGTTGTCGCGAATGTCGATGGAGCCCTGGGCGGTGTCTTTAATGCCACCGATCAGCAACGGGGCTGCTGCTGCAGCAGCACCCAATGGTCCACCGACAGCGAAGCCTGCAAGTCCGGCTAGAACAGCACCGAAAATCTTGCCGACGCCACTGCCGACCTTGCCGACACCACCCATGCCCTTAGCTGCGCCCCTGGCCTGATTCTTGGTCATGCCGTTGAGCTCAGCTGTTTGCTTCATCAGCAAATCAGTCTGGATGCGCAGCAGGCCAGCTGTTTTCACCTGGTCGAGCGTCGCCTGTGCGACTGCCAGCGCCGCAATTTCTTGCTTGCGCTGCGCCTCGAGCTGGTCCACCGCGTTTTGCTTCTGTGCGATCGTGACACCCCACAGAGCAGCGCGTACCTCTTTCGACTCCTCGATTTGCGTAGAGGTGAGGTCCGCGATGGAGAACTTGCCGGTTTCGTAGAACCGGTTCATCGCCCCCTTCATCGCTTCGACAGAAGACAAGCCGACCTTGTTCGCATCCTTGCGGGCCTGCTCGAGGTCTGCCTCCGCCTGGGCGATGCTGATTGCACCGCGGTGTCGTTGGCGGTCAGTGTCCGCAACCGCGAGGCGGTAATCGCTTTGCGCCTTGATCAACCCAAGCTGGTCAAGACGCTGCTGCATCTGCAGCTTCGATACCGCCTGTCGTGTCTCATCAACAATGCCGGCCAAGCGACCGAACTCATCGAACAGACCACTAATCGCCTGGAACGTGTGCTGAAACTGCTCACCAAGACGCACTGAAAGCTCCGACGCTGCCTGAAACCGTGCCGCCGTCGCAGTCCGCTCCGCCGCCTGCAGATCCTCTATCGCTTCTCGATGATTCAAGCGGGACTCGCGAAGCTTGTCCTCCGCCTTATTCAACCGGTCTTGCGCTTTTCGCACCTGGGCAGCGTTTTTGTCCTTCGACTTGGCCAACGCTTCATCGGTATCTTCACGTGCCCTCGCCAACCGCTTCTCAGCAGCAGCAATCTTGTCAGGCTTGCCGTCCCGGCGCGCCTTGCCCAACGCTTCTTCGGCGTCGACGAGCTTGCGGCGCTGTGCTGTTGTCAGGCCACCGCCGTCTTTCTCTGCATCTCGAAGTGCTTTTCGTGCCTCCGCCACATCGCGTTCTGCTTCTGCGATGTTGTCAGCCTGTGTCGCGATGTTGGCGCGGGTGTCGTGCAGTGCTTCTTCGGCGTCGCGCACAATCTCGGCGGTTGCGAGGAAGCCGCCGCCGAAGCCGCGGCCCTGTACTACGAGCTGTTTTTGTGCTGTGGCGATTCCTGCGGAAAACTCCCTGGCTGCCGTGACCATTTGCGCTCCTGCTGGAGGCAAGGCCGTTGCGATTCGTGACATGTCGCGCCACTGGCTGTTGGTGAGCACGATTTCGTCCTTGGTGGATTCATTGCGCCCCAGTGAGCCTGTTGGCCAGCGACCGCCAACGTCGAACTTTGGCACCTTCGAGAGTGCGCCAGAAAACATGCCGGCAATCTGGGCGCCCATCTCTTTGACGTTCCAGTGTTGCCACACATCGCCGTACTTCTGGTACTTCTTTGCTTGGTCAAACAGCGACTGCGCTGCACCCCAGGACACTGACCTACCGGATTTGAGTGAAACGCCATCGACACTTGTTGATGCGATGTCATCATCACTTTCCTTGCCGCCGAGCGCTGAGAGAGGCAAATACGCATGGTCTGTGTACTGTGCGTGCGATGCGCCTGCAGCAGCACCACCGATCTTGCCCTGCCCGCCTGCGCCACCGCCCATTTCCACGTTGACGGAGTCACCATCACCGAAATAGATGGTCCCGGAGGTATGACCACCCCAGGGTCCGCCATTGAACAGGCCGATCGCATAGCGTGGTCCTGTGCCAAGGCCGGGTTTGAACCCGATGGACTTGAGCTGGGAGATGGCGTTTGCCGTGGACATGAACCGCCCATTCGTTGCCGGTTTCCCAGCAGCGAAGAGTGCTCCTTGTCCCTGGGTCGACGAGCAGTCACCCCAGTTTGAGCCGCCAAAGTCATATGGAGCGCCCTGGAGTGAGCGACTCGCCTGTTGCCCATTGACCTGCTTGCCTTTGAAAAATTCGAGCAATTGCCCAGGGGTGACTGCCCCATCTGCACGGTACGATCGCGACGTTGGTGCGACAGAGGATCCATCGCGGCGGACTTCATTGCCAGCTGCATCCACAAGGCCAAGGCCGAAGATCGATGCAGTCTCAGCGAGAATCTGCGTTGAACGCTTCCGCTTCGACATCGCGTGCGGAATGAACGACTCACCGTGTGTTTCATCCTCCGCCCACGTGATCCACCGACCGCCCGGCGCGATTTGGGCCTGCTGGGTAGACAGGCGTCCTGTTGCGCCGTCGGCCATGAATCGGTGCGAGCTGGTGGTGTTGATCAGACCGTCCGCAGCAGTGTTGGTATGGCGGGTGCGAATGTTGATGATTTTGTCTTTCAACCCGTCAAGCCACGACCGTGCTTCGTCAATGCCGCGTTTTGCAGGCTTGTTATCCACCTCAATCTTCGGCTTTGTTTGGACCTGTTCCAATGCCCCCAGGTCATTGCGAGAGACCTGGATGCCAGCGTCAAGCAACGCCTTGTCGAGGTCAGCGGTAGGCACGCTTGATTGCCCGGCGAGGTAAGCGAGGTCGCCGAGCGCAATCTGCTGGTTGTTCTGCAGCTGGTCGATAATCAGCTGGGCTTGCGGTGATGGATTTTCGAGCGCAAGCGCATCGAGAATCTGCTTAGCACGCCCTGAATCTGCGTCGAGTTGCGTGGTGTTGAGCAGGATTTTCGGCTCGGCGATCTTGTCGCCTAGCTCTGCTGCCATCTGTGTGACGCGCTGAATCTTCGCGATCGCGTCATCGTCGGCGGCCTCGATGCGGACGTTCTTCTTTCCATCAGGGCCGACTGTCTCGGTCCATTTGACGTCAAGCTCAGTCATGACGGCTTTCGCCTGCTCGCCAACAGCACCGATTTCGATGGTCGTGCGACCCTCGTTCCTCATGTTCTCAAGCGCTGCCCACACTTCGCCGATCTGTTGAGCGGCTTCGCCTGCCCCATCGAGCGCGACTCCGGTTTCGAGGATTTCAGGCACCCCGCCATAGGCGGCAATGAGCTCGCGGACCTTCTGCTCGGAGAGGTTGAACTCATTGGCTGTAGCGGCAATAGCCGGGGCCATGCCGTCCATCGCTTCTTGGACGTCACCGCCATTGGTCGCGACATTCTTCAAGTCATCGACCATCGAGTTCAGACGCTCATTGAGCGCACGCGCTGACTCGTTCGTCGGTTCGAGTTTGCCGTTCGCGCCGAAGAGCGCGTCGCCAAGCTGCTCAACAGGGCGTGCTGCCTTTGCTGCGGCTTCGACAATCTCATCAACGGACGCTGCAGCGTCCATCATGGCCTGCTCGGCATCTTTCGGCGCCAGCCCCATCGACTGCAGCAACGAGTGCAACGCCGAGAGCTTGTCCTGCCCAGATGCTGCAGAATCGGACAAGACATCAATCGCCTGCGACGCCTGCACCATGGCCGGGTCAACACGCTGTGCAGCCTCGACCATCAGGTCAAGTTCCTCACGAGACTTCACCAACTGGTCAGCGATAAACTGCCCACCGTCACCAAGCCCACGCATGTGCTGCACAAGCGCTTCGTACTCCGGCCCGCCATCGGCGACGATCTTCGAAAGGTCCTCGACAGAATGCCCGGACTTCTCGAGGTACTCGCCCATCTGCTCGTTGGCTTCGTTGACCTCTTGAACCGCGTCCTTGTACTTCATGAAGCTCAACGAGCCGTTCGCCATTGACTTGTTTTGCCAATCGACACCAAGTGCCATCTCGGCAATCGCCTCAGTAAACGCAGTCGAATCCGGCTCAGGCACCCGGTAGACAAACCCGTCGACCTGCGTTTGAAACGCCTTGAGCGACGCCATCGACGTATCGACGACCTTCGCCGCCATTTCCTGCGCCTGCTCAGACAATGCACCTGTGGATCCAAGCACTGCAGCCGTAAACTCGCGGTTGACATCTGACGCAGAAGACATCGCGCTGGCGTACTGCTCGGAGGCAGTTTTCGCCTTCGCGTTCGCAGAGCTAATCGCTGTAAACCCTGCAGTCGCGGCCATCATCGCGATACCCCAAGGCCCACCAAGCGCAGTCACCACGCCACCGACGGCAGACTTCATGCCCGTAAACGCGGCAACGCCAACACCGGAAACAGTGCCGGCCATGTTGGTCACAGTTGCCGAGACGCCATGGCCAGCCTGTGCGATGATACGGTCCGCAGCATCCCACCCGGAGCTTGCCTCAAGCGCGGCGACTTTCGCTACGCCTGCCAGCTCCTTTTGGCCTGCAGAAAACTCCTTCATCGGCGTCGAGACACGTACATAGGCTTGCGCCATCTTTTGCGCGACACCGGTGCCCGTATCTCCCATCGCGATCATGCGAGCATCAAACCGTGAGATTTCCTCACCACTCGACGCGATTGATTCACGCAGCTTGTTCGCATACGGGGTAACCGTATTGAACTGCTCACGCATGCCACCAACACGCAGGTTAAGCCCCTCGAGGACGCCCGAGAACTTCTGCGCAACAGATGGAACGGTCTTAAACGCAGCCCACGCACCAACAGCAGTCGTCACCAGGGCTGGGTGCTTCGACAACAACCCTGCAACCGCACCGAGCGGACCTGCAACAGTCTGCACCGCAGTACCAGCAGCACTCACAGCACCGGCAAACGTCGTCCAAGCAGCACCAGCTAACGATGGAGCAACATTTGCTAACGCCTTGCCTGCGTTCATCGCCACTGGAACCAAGGACTGCACGGTGTCGACAACAACCCCGACGGTCGCCTGCACAGACGCGCCGAACGTCTGGAACTGCGACGAGGCTAAGAACTCAGTGACGGCAGATTTCGCGGACTCAAGTGCTGGAACCACCTGTGTCTGCAGCAGGTTGCCAACGCCAGCAGCGACTGGCTTGATGCGTTCATGAAATGCGTCCAACGCGGTGGTGACGTCGCCGAAGCCACCGACCGCGAGCCCGAGAAAAGGCTTCAACACCGTCGCGCCAATACGGCTAGCAGCAGCACCCATATTCGCGAAAGCACCGGAAAACGTTTTACCGGCCTCTTTCGCAGCACCGCCCACCCCGGCGCGCATGGCGCGTTCGAAGGTGGCGAAGTCGATTTCGCCTTTCGAGACCATGTCGGAGACTTCGGCGGCTGTTTTGCCGAGCTCGTCGCCGAGCAGTTGGAGGACTGGAATACCGCGGCTTGTCAGCTGCATCAGGTCGTCGCCTTGGAGTTTGCCTCGGGCTGCGACTGAGCCGAAGATTGCGCCCATTGCGTCCATGGAGTCCCCGGCGATGCCTGCTGTATCTGCCACGGTGGTCAGCACTTGTTCAAGCTCTTTGCCTGGTTTGATGCCGGAGGCGACGGCCATGGCGGCTGTGGTTGCTGCAGCGTCGAGGCCGTAAGCGGTGCCCTTGACGGCAGCGTTGGCGTTGTCCATAATCGCGGCGACTTGGGTTGCAGAGTTGCCCAGGCCGGTGAGCTTGGCTTCTGCGCCCTCAATGGCTTTCAGTCGCCCGAAGCCTTTCGTAAGCCCTGCTGCAACCGCGCCACCGGCGGCGACGCCTGCTGCGCCAGCCCCGATTTTGAGGGTCTTGCCAACTCCGGATGCGAGTTTGGAACCCATCGATGCGCCATGCTTCGACGCGGTAGCCTCTGCAGCGTTGAGCGCGCGGGAGATTTCTGGGGTGATCCGGTTGGTCTCTGGGACAATCGATATGTAGCCAACGCCTAGCTCGGCCATCATGCCTCCTTAGTGGTCAGGTGTATTTCTTGGTGACCAAGGCTCTGATTTCACTGGCGGTTCGCTGTTGCGCCTTGGGTGCCTTGGGTTGCGCGGGCTGCTGCGTGGGTGCTGTCTTCGGTGTGGTCTCGATGACTCTGCTGGCGAGTCGCGCGATGATGGATTTCTCCGGTGGCATCGCGCCGACTGACGCGTAGCGCCACGCTTCGAGTTGGCCCGCGATTTCGCCGAGAAGTATTGATTGCGGAGAGGAAAGCTCTTCGAGCCATTGCAATTGCCTGGCTTGCTCTGGGTGCTCTGCCTGCCAGACGTGCGAGGTTGCTGGGGCGTGTGCGAGGAACGCGATGATGTCCGCCCACCCAAGCGTGTGTCCAAGCTCGTCAAGGCTTCTGCCCATGGCGAGCAAGTCCACACGCAACGCATCAGCTACTTTCCGGTTTCGGAAGATTCGTCGGTGGACGGCGAAGATTCCCCCAAGCTGGCCTCCGATTCGTCAGCCCAGACGGTGTTGATCTGCTGCAGTTCGCGAGCCATGAGCCCGTCGATGGCAGTTGCTGCCTTGGGGTTGTAGTACTTGAGCATTTCCCGCACCAGAATCAGTGCGTTGTTCTTCGGCTTGTCGACGTCGAGCACGTCCTCGGACTTGTTGAGCTTGTCCAAGCCGACGTTGATTTTCTTAATGTCAGCAGGCACCATGCAGTCGATCGGGGGAACCGCGATGACCACCGTGTCATTTCGCTTAGAGTTTGGGATTTCAAATTCGATGTTGTCGAACTTCGCTTCAATCTTGAATGCCATGAGCCAGGCCTTTCTTTACGAGTGTTGGGCTGGGCCGATAACGTTTGAACCCACCCGGCAAGGGGGTGCGAATCGGCCCGGCCCTGGGATATGAATATCCGCACGATTGCCGGGTGAGACTTGGGAGCAGTGATTTGTAATCCCTGCTGCTCCGCCCAGGGATGCGCCCTACTGGTGCTCTTCAGTACCGGCACCAGCTTGGTTCGCGTTCTTGCCGCTTTCTGTAGGACGGCCATCATCGCGGTACTCCACGACGTACACCTCGCGCTCACCGTTGGCGTCATTGAGCGTGTACGGGAACGCCTTGATGGTGATGTTGTACTTCGTCGATGCGGTGTGCACATCTGCCGTCTTCTCCGCCGTGGTGATACGACCACGAGGAATGACATACGTCTTGAGCTTGTCGCCGTCGACGGCCTTGAGCACGTGGGACTTAATCGGAAGACGCTTCTTCGTGTGGTAAATCGTCTTCGCGGTTCCCTGCTCGCCGGGCTTGATCACGACGTTGTCTTCGCCGAAGATGGATCCGATCACGCCCTCGTTATCGTCCTCGAGCAGCGTGAGGGTGACTTCCTCGGTGAAGTCTGTCTGCAGGTCAACCCATTCGCCACCGCCGAACATCTTCTCCGAATCGGAGTTGCGAGTCGGCTGGACGTTAAAGCCGTCTGGTCCGATAGCGCCGTGGTCGATGAACGCCTTATCCAACTTTTCTTCTGCGGATGCTGGCAGCTTGGTGCCAACAGGCGCGTTGAAGTAGACACCGCCATCAATCGGTGGGGCACCTACGAAAGCGTTATTGATGTTTACAGCCATTGCTTTTTCTCCTTTACAAGGTCATTGGGCCGGGCCTTGAAAGGTACGGTCGGGTTAGCGGCGAAGCCGTAGTCCGCCCGTGAATTGGAACCGGACATGTTCAGTGTCCGGGTTGTCATACCTGGTCAGGTTATTGTCGGCGTACCCACTCGAAATCGGGGCAGGCGCACGAAGCGCTGACCACGTCTCCCACACACGATCCGCCAGACGTTCAGCGTCTGACTCTGAGAGCCCGTAGCACTCGATGAGAAACCGGGGCGTTTTCAATGCCCAGTCATCTGCCCCACCACCAATGCGAGAGACCACGACAAACTCACGTGGACGCATCTGCTTTGGTGGGAATCTGGTCGAGGCTGGCACTGCCAGTGCTTCCTGAATCGCTTGAACTGCGACCGCCTGGGCCGCCACCCCATTCATCCGAGCACCCGCACGAGCGTGTTTTCCCGACCGTTGCGGTGAATCGCTGACCACGTCTCGGGGCGCACAATTGCGCGCTGGCGCACCTTGCCAAGCTGGGTGTTGGTTTCAAACCCATCACCAGCCTCGGCAGCAAGTGCCTCGCCTTTCAAAGACACCAGCCTCGCAGCCCCCTCAGAAGCCAGCAGCTCACGATACGCTTTGCGATTCGGCTTGAACACTGCCATCTCGCCACCTCCACCGAAGCCATCCACCCGGTCCGTAGGCAACCTTTGGCGCCTGGCGAGTGGCATCACTGAACAGAATCAGCGAACCGCCATCAAACGACAACGATTCACACTCCACCTGGTCTTGGTCACCAGGCGTGTCAACAATGCACCACGGCATCACGTCACCCCTTTCAGGTTCACAATCTCCACGCCCGGCGCGAAGCCGAACGGGTTGTGCTCGTAGTTTTCTGGTTCACCGATGACTTCGAGGACTTGGCTGCGATCAGGCAGCAGGACTGCATCGGTTGGCTGGAATGCTCCAGTCGGTGCGATGAGTTCAACGTCAACGGTTTCGCGGTTGTGGCCTGCAAGCTTTGGCTCGTCGGTGCGTGGGACTGCCCAGCCTGCCACATTGATGGTTGTCTTCGTCTCTGTTTGCACGGGGTTGCCGAGCTCGTCGCGGGCACCGGCGACGCGTCGGATGCGTGTCACTGGAAACGAAAGTGGGATAAACGCCATGGCTACATCAGCCCCGCGTGCATGGTTTCGCCGCACACCTGGCACGGCGAGCTCACAGACCCAACGAGATAGTCGCACCCGGCACACCTGCGTTTCGGTATAGGCAGGGTGTCGATCGCTCCTGGTCCTGTGCCATGGTCGGAGCAGAGCGATTCAAGTTCTTTAATCTCCGACGGGAAGAACAACGAACGTCGCGTCTGCCGGGTATCAAACGATGTTGATTGGCCAAACGGGCCTGCAGTGAACTGCTGGGATGAAACCGCACCCGAACCAGATTCCGCCCAGCGCAGCACTGCGCCGCGAATAATTGCGACGGCGGCGTCAGCGTAGGCGAAGTCTGGATCATCAAGGCAAGGGGCAACCCGGCGCGCCATGGCGAGTCCGTCTTTGATGAGGATTTCGACGACGTGTTCGTCGAGGTCGTTGTTAAAGGCGAGGATGTCGGAGGGGTTCAGGGTGATTGCCATGATTGCTCCTTTCTACTGGGGTTAGCCGGTCGAGCTGGCCGTTGTTGGCTTTGCGACGTAGCGCACGAATGCGTCGAGGTCGATGATTCCCCAACCGAAGATGCACTCGGTCATGTAGGCGACGCAGTTGCGTCGTTGGAGGTCGCCGTTGCCGAACGGGTCGCCGTATTCGATGCGCTTGAGTCCGATGTCGAGGGCGCGACCGAAGCGCAGTGCGGTCCAGTCGCCGCCGAAGCCGCGGATGTTAGTGTCCTTGGATTCGTCGACCTGTCCGGAGACGCTGCGTGAGACGCGGACAGACTGACCGGCGTAGTTGGTGACCGTGCCGCCCATTGGGATGTCCGGGTTGATTCGGCGTCCCTCTTTATCGCGTGCGTTTGCGAGCTGGCCGACGAGTCGCGGGTCAAAGGCGAAGCCGGTAAACCCGAGTGGTTTGTCTGCGCCAACGACGAGGTTGTAGCCGTCCCACAGTTCCTCGTCGACCTTGTCAGCCTTGCCGGTGAGCACAACCTCGTTTGTGGTTTGTGCCAGGAAATCCGGGTTGCCTGATAGGGGCTTGCCGTCGGATGCTTGGCGGCCATGCAGCGCAGCCAGGTCAATCTGGCGGGCGAGTGCCTCCGCAAGCTCTTCCTGCATCATGTCCATGACCCCAGCAGGGTTCTTCTGAATGGTCTCCATGGTGAACTCGAGGCCAACAACCGCCTTAATCGGCTTGATGTTCTTCGCACCGACTTCCAATTCGGAGTCGACCTTGTTCTGCCCCTCACCAATGATGGATGCTGCAGGACGCTTCGTGAGCACCGGGACGAGGTTGTCACCGAGCACCACCGGGTGAGCCTTCGCCAACGAGGGCACGATCGCCTCGGCGGTGGCTTCCTTCCAAATCTCTTTTGCAACCGTCCTCGGCAGCAGGGACTGTCCCCCATCGCCGCCCAGGAGGGTCTTTTCAGTCAAGGTAGCCATAGAGCATTACCTTCCTTTCTTGTCGTTGTTGTCTACACCCCGAGAATCTGCCGAGCAATCGCATCACGATCCGAGATGTCACTGTCGCTGCCGACCGCGTTGGACTCCGGCATCGACTTCTTCTCAGGGGCCTGTTTCTTCGCCCACGCAACCAACGCCTGCGCTGCAGAGGTCAACGCTTCTTCATCGCCTTGAGCAGGCAACAAATCAACAGGCACCCCATTAGCTGCCGCGACTTTCGCCCGCACTGCTTGCGTGTTCGCCGCAGCTTTTTCAGCCTCGAGTTGGGCAATACGCTCGTGCGCTTTCTCAAGGTCCGTCTTCTTCGACTCCTCAAGCTCACGCATCTTCTGCGCCAGCGGCTCAAGCTCTTTCGCCTGATTGCGGTACTTCGCGGCCTCCTTACGCAGCTTCTCTACGTAGGCACGGTCGAAAGTATCCTGCTGCTTCTCACTGGCCTGGTCTGCAGGCGCAGTGTCGTGTTCGGTGGTCTGCTCTTCGGCAGTTGTTGGTTGGTTGTCTTCCATGAATGTTCCTCCTGGGAATCAAGAAATGGGCATAGAAAAACCCCAACCCGCCCACCAGGGGCAATGATTGGGGTTTCGTGCACCGACCGGGACTCGAACCCGGCGCGAGAACCTACCGACTAGGCGGCGCTATTTTCGTTTTATACATTTGGAGAGCCTCGAGCATCTCATAGACAGGGCCGTCGTCATATTTTTCTTCGATGAACTCCACAGCTCTATCCGTTAAGCAACCTGCTGTAAACGCTTCGTCGAGCAACGTCGCGATGGCTTCCTCGGGCTCGCCCGCCCGCAGATGTTCTTCAGAAAGGACTCTTCCGACCGACGGCGAAATTAGCTTGTCGAGCTGTCGGTAGTTCTCCTCGTCACTTAGCAACTTCAGCCACCCCCTTCGGTACGCCTTCGACTGGATAAGCAGTTCTAAAAGAAATTTTACCATCAGGTCTCACGTTATAATCCGCCTTGACAATCAATCCATCAAACTCGCGCCACACGGTCCGTCGAACTGTAGCGGCTCGAAAATGACTCGGCTGCTCGAGCGCATCTCTGACAGCGTCGACTATTTGTTGATCAGTCCACTCCTTGGGAAACTTTGACGCTCCTTTACGCTCTGAGTCCCACCTGTGGCCATCGGCCAATGACTCATCGTGAGGCCAACCACGAACCGTTTCACCGTTAGCTAAACGTTTCTTATCGCCGTCGCTCAAATCACGCCACCCGTACAGGACGTGTCCCGGCATCTTATCCAACGGCGGCAACCGCTCACCAGGAAACACCGTAGACATCCCATCACCCGTATACCGAGGGACCCGACAGTACTGCAGCCGAGGCCACTCCACGTTTTTGCCTGCCTGCTGCCTGCGAGCGGTAATGCACTGCCGCCAATCATTCATCGTCGCAGAGCGCCCAAACTCCTTGTTCATCGTCTGCGACAACTCCATCAAGTCCCGATTAATCCGAGGCAAATCAGCATCGGATTTTACCTCAATGCCAAGACACCGACAGTTATCGTGATACTTACCCATCTCGCCAAACACCGTGTCCTTGTCGTAGACAGCCCCACGTGAACCCAACATCAAGCAAAACGAGCACGCCCCCGGCTCAGGCACCCTCGCATAGCGCGTTCCCGCTGTCATAGTTGCGAGTTCAACAGTCCTACGAGCTGGTTCAGCCACAAGCCGGTTAAGGATCCCCTGCAGCTTCTGCAGCGCCAACACGTGTGCTGCAACATCGATGACGCCTCCACCTCGCATCGCCGAGCGATACGCAGCCCTTGCTTGCTCGTAACGCACGGGTTCGGCAACCTGTGGATACTCCAGGCCCCGCAAGGCATCGTCAAGCGAGCGCTCCAAAAACAAGTAATCGGCAGCTGCGTACGCGGCTTGTGCACCGTATGCCTCGACAATCGCTGCAAACGGCTCAACAAGTAGTCGTTTCTGTTCAATAAATCCCAGTCCCTCGGTGCGCTTCCACCATGCCAGCAAATCTCGTTGGGCCAACATCCGCAGCCCATCAAGCGTTTGTGCGTAATCGTCGCGATGATTCGGCATCACTCACCTCCTTGAGGACGATTCGCCCGTGCAGCTGCCACAGCCTCATCCGGCACATGCGTGGCACCACCAAGCACATTTTCTGCACCTGCCAACAACGCCATACGCTGCGCTGCCTGCTGCTGCGCCAGCTCCTGCGCCATGATGCGCTGTTCCTCCGGGGTGTAGCCCAACCTGTCCCACACCACGCGCGAGTTCGCCGGAGCAACACCAGCCTGCGCTTGTTTGACCATCGCGTCAGTCGTTGCCGCGACCGTCGGTGTTGCAGGATTACCCCACCGCGTACCGCCCGGCGCGACGTCACTGACTGGCCGGCCGTCGCGTCCCGCGATGATGAGTCGACCTACTTGCGCCCAGGCACGTCCGAACGATTTCTGACGGCGCTCAGCGCGTTTGACGAGGCGGGCCTCCATTGCTCGGATTGCATCAGCAGAGGTTGCTTGATCACCTCGCAGACCGAAGTAGTGGCCGGGAAGCCCGGCTTCGGCTGCTGCGAGTTGCGCAAGTCCCTCGATTTGTTCGAGGAATGGACCTGCTGGTTGTGGTGAAAACTCGTCGAGTTTTGGTTCGCGTTCGGTCTCGTCGACTTTGCCGGTGGTCCAAATCTGGCCGGTGACGATCTGCCACGGTGTCCTTGGTGACCCATCTGGGCCAACGAAATCGCCCATGTCTAGCCCGATCGCATAGCGCTGGGGGACGGAGAAGAACTCGCGGTTGACGTCCATCGAGATCAAGGTGCGCACTGCTGCGTCGGTGTAGCGTCGCAGTGCTGCGGTGATGTCAGATTTACCACCGCGAGCACCTGTGCGCGCCCGGTTGATGAATGGGACGAGTGGCACAGCACCGAGTAAGTGGTACTGGCGGTCAACAACTGTCCATGGTGCTGCGTAGTTGCGCTCAATGGTGATGACCTGGTCCGGTAGCCACAGTTCAGCCACTGTGTGCTCTTGCTTGCTTTCGGTAATGGTCAGGGCTGCGTCGAAGCGTCGTGTGCGTGCGTTGAGCAGGCCCGTGGTGGTCTTCGCGTCGTGGCCTCGAACAAGCTGTGCTGGCTCGCCGTCACGGCCAGCAGTCACGGAGACAAAGCCGATGCCGTAGATCATGGCGTCGAGGTGTACTTGGCTTGATTCCTCGTCGAGCGCGTTCGCGTCGAATACTTCGAGCAGGGACTCGTCAGTAAACCCGAGGAAGTCGAGTCGTTCCTCCATCACATCAACGGCTGTGCCTGCCCACCCGCACACGGTTTGCAGCATGCGTTGAATGTGTTCAGGCGTCGAGATGTTGAGTAGTTTCGCGGCAAAGGAGCCGTCGTAGTAGGCCTCATGTACCCGGTTGGGGTGTTTGTGCTTGGTCAGCTTGTTTTCAAGGCGCTCTATGAGCTTGCGTTCATCGCGCGATAGCCCCATCACCACACCACCACCTTTCGTTTCGCTCGCTTCGGAGTCACAGGGCGCTTCGCTCGCCCGTACGTCCTACCTGTCAGCGCCATCGTCGCCGCAACAAGCGGGGTAATGTCCGCATCCTCATTCGACCTATTCCACGCCCACGCGTCGCCAAGCTTGCGCTTTCGTGCTGCTGCCGCCGCCAAGTTCAGCGGTGCCTGGTCAAGGTGACGCAGGTCATGTGACATGACGGCGTCGAACAGTTGGCCTGCAGCCGCAGCCATGATGTTTGAACCGATACGCGAGACCTTGATGCCCTCGGCCTCTAACGGCTCAATCAGCGAACCTGCAGGCGAGAGCACATCAATGAGCACGGCACGAGCTGGCTGCTTCTCCAAAATGGCTTTCAGGCGAGGCACCAACCAGTTCGGCGTACCGCGGCGGTTCTCAATCACATCGAGCCACGGACGGCCCTCCACCGTCAGGCCACAAGCTGCAATCGACGCAGCGTCACGGCCCGGCGCGATGTCAATGCCGATGGCGACAGGTTGCCCGTCATCGTGGATATTGGCGTCGGCGCATGCCTGCCAGTCCTCAAACGGCAGTACACGGGCGGTGCGCTCCTGTTCCCATAGTCCGAGGCGTTCGCGGCGAAATGCTGCGTCCGAGAGGGCTGCTCGTTCGGCGCGGACGGCGTCGATGGTCATTCGCTTGCCCAGGGCTGGGTTTGCTTTAAACCACAGGGTTTCGTCGTCTGCGTCGACTTCGACTTCGCCGGGGTTTGGTTCTGCTGACCATTCCGCCCACATCAGCGTCGGATCGGTGCCTTCATGTGCTGTGTCGTGGATTTCGCGGAACACAGCGCCTTGAATGTCGGTTGGTGCGGGTGGTGTCCCTGTGAATATCTGTTGTGGGCTTGGCGAGGCCGAGATGACTGGCAGCAGTGCCGCGAGTTCTTCCTCGGAGAGCTGCTGCGCCTCGTCGACGACGAGCGTGTCAGCGCTGAACCCGCGTGCGGAGCCTTTGGAGCGCGCTACGAACTCGATGGACGCGCCGTTGTTCAGGAAAATGGCCTCTTGCCCGTTGACCTTGCGGATTTGCGAGACCATCGTTTTCAAGTCGTCATGCTGCTCGAAGAACGCAGCGATGCGCTGGAACGCTTTCCGGTTCGTCTTCGTCTCATGCGCAGTGTGCAGGATACGACGCCCGAGGAACACCAGCTGGCCTAGCTCGATGACTTCCAGTGAACCGTTCTTACCGTTCTGTCGCGGTACCGAGATGCCGATCCGTGTTGCAGCCAAAGCACCATCATCACGCACACCCATTGCAGCGGTCACGATCCCCTCCTGCCATGGGTCAGCGACCAACCCGAACGCTGCTGCAAGCTCGATAGAGTCCTCGGCATCGAAGTGGTCAACAGCCCGGCGCGCTGGCAGCGTGAGAAAGCTTGGCTGCTGGCTACCAACGAGGCTAGCTGGTGTTTCGCTTAGTTCTACGGTTTCGTCGTTCCTTGAGGTCATCGAGAGCACTTCCCTTCTTCTGAACTTGGTTGATGGTGGCGAGGCGGTCGACGGTCTCGAGGAACCTGTCTGCCAAGACTGGTAGGAGTTTTGGGTCAGTGAGGTCGTCGATTTCGGCGGCGAGGCGGTCGCGAAGTGCTTCGTAGGCTTTCTTCGCATCGCCTGTTTTCGCGCCAATGCTTAGTTTGACCTGGTATTTTTCCGATTTTTGAGTTGTCCCCCGCTTGTTTTTCGTATAGCGCTCTGGGTGGCGCTGCATGCGTTTTTTGCATGTTGCACCGCAGTACTTCTGCTGGCGGCCTGTCAGGCCTTGTCCACATACGACGCAGGTTTTCAGGTCGACCACCTCCCCATCAGGTGACAAACGGGCCTGTCACCTGCTCATATACCAATTGTGCGGGGGGATATCGAGGCAATGCGCCCCCCAGGCGAGGAGGCGGACCTTAAGGGGTTACCCCCCACCCTTTCCGGCTCGGATAGTCACCATTCCCGCGCATGTTTCCGCTTCACTCCTGCTCGTCTGAACCCTTTCGCGCCCGCCGACTTGTTGCACCCAAGGTGCATCGGCTGCAGAGCACCGTGATTGTGCCCGCCTGCAGCGATCGGGATGATGTGGTCCGCCGATGGGCTCATTGGATGCGGAGCCTTGAAACGCTTATCGATGGGTAGATTGCACCAGGCACAGACCAGGTCGTCGCCTGCGAGGACTCTTGCACGCAAGCGGCGGTAATGAGCATCGCCAGTTCTAGCCATCTGCATCACCCGCCTACAACAAAAGCCCCACACCGTACGGCGTTGGGGCTACAACTCTTGCTATGCGCAAGCATAGCACCAGGGGTGGCCCACTCAAAGTATCTCATCTTCTCGCCAGCGCCAGCACGTCCGCAAGACGCACCAACTGCCTCCCATCAGGTGTTGTCTCGGTCGCAAGCTCACCTGTGAGCACCCAACGCTGAATCTTGGTTCTCGAGACATCGCACCCACAGTGACGCGCCCAACGCTGCATCTGCCTCGCCGTCCCGAACGCTGGCGGCTCCACCTCCTCACCAGCAGGCTCCACCACCTCCACGACCACGGCAGCAAGACCTGCTATCTCTTCGGCCATCATCTCCGCCCATGCCTGCCGACGAATCACATCAAGATGCCGCGCCAACCAACGCGCACGTACCGACGCATCACGCACAGCAGGAGCAGGCACACCGACCTCGGATGCAGCAACCACGCGCCCACACCAGAACCCGAGCGTATCCTCCACCCGACTCTTCAAATCAGCAATATCAACCACAAGCGGAGGCTTCGACCCTCTACGCGCCGGAGGCTTACCAGTGCTTTGACCTCCACCACAACGAGGAATCAAAAGATCATCAAGCAAAGGCGCACGAGACTCAAGAAGATACAACCACCTATCCAGGTCATCAATCATTTCTTTCCACCTCCACGTCTGCCCCGCTTACGGCGTCTACGTACAGGCCCGACCCGACCCGACCCGTCCCGACCCGACCCGGACAACCCCGGATCGTCACCCTGCCTACCCGTGATATCAAACGGATATCCGTTTGATTTTATCGTTTCGTTACCTTTGCGCCGGTGCTTCCGCCGCGCTGCGCTGCCAGTGGTGTGTGCTGCCCGGTGCTGAGACGCTGCTGCAGTTTCCCGCGCTGCTCCCTCAACCTCCGCTGGCGCTCCATCCACCCGCGCTGCTGCAGGCTTCTGCTTATTCTTGTGTACCGGCTCGTGCATCCATGCTGGTTCATCTTCGTGGTCTCGTGGCCGGGCTGGCTGCCCGGTCGAAGTGGGAGGCGCTGCCGTCTCGTCAGACGCTGCTGCCAGCCGCGCTGCGCTGCCAGTGGTGTGTGCTGCCCG
>NZ_KV789237.1:38085-157541 GCF_001807505.1 Corynebacterium sp. HMSC08D02
GCTGGCGCTCCATCCACCCGCGCTGCTGCAGGCTCCAATTCCAACTCAGATTGTGTCTTCTCAATATGAATACCGTTGGCGACGGACCATTTATGGGTATTGATGAAATTTATCGTCGACGTTTCATAATGCGGGAACATCGGCGGCTGGCGAAGCTCGAAGCCGTCCTTGCCCGCTTTCCTTTCAGAGTTACACCCGCGACAAGCCACAACCAACGTTTCAATCGTTGATTCTTGGTGCGAGTTCAAGCTATCAATCGTGCCACCACGGTTCGACTTGTGGTCAGCAAAGTTCACGGTGCGCCCACACCACCGGCATTGGTCGCCATCGCGCACACGCACAGGAATCGTCAGTTCCGGATTCCGACGATCACGAGTGCGGTCACGGTCGATCTCGACCTCGGCTTTACTGCGCATGTGGACAAACTCAATGTCATTCTTCAACCTGTACAGCCAGCGATCCTCCACTTCATCTTTGTAATTCTCCACCAGTGTCGCTGCACGCAACACATCCATCAGCTTCTTCTCACGGCCCGGCGCGAGGACTCCGACTAGGCCGGGTTCGACGACGTAGTCGGTCAGGTGTGCTGCTGAGGATGTGGCGAGTGCGATGAAGAGGCCGAGAGCTTCGTTTTTGAGTGCGTGGTCGTAGTCGCATGCTTCCACCAGGCGTGACATCAGTGGGTGGGTGTTGATGTTGTCGCCGACTCTGAGCCATGCCATGGTGGCCTCCTTTCTTGTGGGTTAGCGGTTGTTTCGGTTGGTACGAGATAGGTGCGGGTAACAGTTCTCACACAGCCCCTCCCCTTTGTGCTGTGGTGCCGCGCTTGCTGCCACCCGGTCCGGCGGTGTGCATTGTGGCCACATCAGCGCCCCGCAGCCTCGGCAGTGGGACTGCTGCTCGGCGACCTCCGGGCGCGGCAGGACCTTTGGCGGAAGCAGCGACGCACGGGCTGCCGCCAGGTCGCAGTAGCGGCCTGCAACGACCCCGGCGACGCTTACCCCGGCGCGCTCCTTATCTGCGAGGTAGGCTTCGCAGGCTTCAAGTGCTGGGCATTGTGCGCACAGCAGGCGAGCCTTCGCGTGCTCTGGGTCGCGGACGACGGCTTTGTCGGCTGAGTCCCACGGGATGCGCTCGCCTTTGCTTGCTTTTCGACGCCACTTGCGCCGCTGACAAATGCCTTCGATCATGCTGGGGCGAACTCCGATTGCTTCGCTTGCACGACCTTGACGTCCGTGTCGGCGTGTTCTTCCGCGGCGTCCTTGGCGGCTTCTGCTTCCACCGCCGTGGCCTCTTTATCTGGCAGGGTCGACATGGACAGGCGCCAATCCGGGCCGACAACGTACCAACGCACGGCTGCGTCTCGCACGAGGCGCTGCATCACCTGGACTGGGCGGTCGAGGGTTTTGGCGACACTGGCGGCGGTGACGAGCTGGTCTGGTGGGATGACAAACGGCGAGCCCGACCAGACAGCTGTGCGCGATAGCGCGTCCTCGTGGTTGCCAGGTAGGACGGGGTCGGCTTCGCGGTACTCGTTGCGCCCACGAGCGAATGGGAAGAGTCCGGTCTCGTCGCGCAGGCGCAGGGCTTCCTCGCCGATGCGCAGCGAGACCAGCGGGTCAGCGTCGAGACCGCCCGGCATCTTGATTTCAAAGGTCGCGAGTGATGCTGCGACCTGCTTGGTGATGTCGACGGTGCCGTCGCGCTCCTCATTCCAGTGGATGAAGTTTGCGTGCATCGTGGTCGAGAACGTGGCTTTCTCGTTGACTGCTGAGACGGCAAGCCTATCCACGCCGAGCCGGGCAAGCCTTACGTAGGCGAGTTCTTTCTTTCCTGCGATTTTCAGTGCCGCACGCAGTGCACGCGACAGGGTGTCCATTCTGCAGGTCAGCACTGACTCTGATTCGGTGATGGGGGTCGTGGTCATTGCGTTTCTCCTTTCATTTCAATAAGCGGCAATTGGTTCGGCAGGACGCGGTGGGGGCCGTCGTCTTTCGACAGCCACCGCCACAACTGGAGTTTCCGTTTCAATGGCAGCTTGCTCCACCACACGTCGAGTTCCCTCTCATCCACGTCGCCCGCCAGACAAGTCGAGCTTCGCGAGCTTCGCCGCGAGCCAGTCAGGAGCAACTCTCGGCGCAGGACGCCCGGGCCACTTCGGACATGTCACTCGGTGAAGCTTCCACAGCAGAACGCCCTGGGCTCGTAGTGAGGCTGCTTCCTGGTCGGTGAGCCACTCCGCGTAGGTATACTCATCGCCTTCCTCAGTGCGCCGCTTCTGCATCATGTAAGTTCCCGCCGGATCCGGCGATGCATCAAAACTGACCTTTTCGCCGCGGAATATCACCGCCTTCTTGACCGGCTCACCGCAGTACTGGCAGTGCGGCTGTCGACTCTTGCGCTTATTCATCGTCCGGCCTCGTTTCAAGCGCGTGCTTTGCACGCATCAGCGCGGTGAAGGACTTGTCTGGGTCGTCCTCGAACGCCTTCACCGCAGCAGCAAGATGCCGCTCGACAGAGTCCCACGACGTCGCGCTTGAGCGCGCGAGCTGCGCTTCCAGCTCCTTGATATGAGACCTCGCAGCGACTAACAGGCGCTTCGCCTTCGTCGCCTCACCCTTGGCGTGGGCACGCTGACGGTCGGCTTCTTCACAAGCCTGTCGAGCCTCCTCGGCGCGCTCCTGAGCGGTAGCAGTCTCGCGCTCTTCGAGCAGCTGCTTGCGCAGACCCTCCGTCTCTGCGAGCAAAGACTGATTCTTCTCCCGCAAGACGCGCGCGGACTCAAGCGCTTGCTTTCGCTCATGATCAGCACGTTTCAGCTCTTCCAGCAACTGGGCACGGTCGTCGCGGGCAGCAGCGTATTGCCCTTGAGATTCCTCAAGCTTGGCCTTTAGCTCCTCGAGGTGTTTGGCCTCGATGAACGGCGAACGTGGCACGTCAGAGAGTGCGCGCTCGAGCTCGCTGCACCGTTGCGTCACCTCCTGGAGTCGAGCCATTACGATCTCGACCAGCAGAGGCACCTGCTGGCCCTGAATTTCGATCTGAGTCACCATTCCTCCTTTCTCTGCAGCACGGCGTGCCGCGTCCAACGGCGTAAAATCCCCCATCACAGCACCTCGAACGCAATCGCAGCGCCCACCGAGAAGATGACCGAAGCAAGTGCAAACCCCCACAGGGCAGCCCGGACCTCCACAGATCCTCTCGGGAAGAGCACCGGACTTACGACTGGCTCGTCTGGATCAGCTGCGAGCATGTCCTCGAGATACGCCTGCCAGCGCACTGGAATACGCCCGAAGTAAAACGCTGCAAGCTCTGCTACTTCCGCTTGAAAGTTCCTGCGCGCAACCCAATGCGGATCAACGCGTTCATCGGCCGGCGTTGTCATGCTGCACCACCTACCGCCCACACGATGATCGACATCGCCCACAGGGTGGCGACGATCATCACTCCGCCTACCACTGTTTTCCAGGTCGGTTCTCCGTCGTCGTCGGCGGTCGCACGGACATGTGCTGCCGACGGTGAAATTTGCTCGAACGGTACGCGGTGACGCTGCACGAAGGGCGCGCCCAGCACACCCACCGCCGATGCCACAGCGGTCCAGTCATCTGTCTTCATTTTCTTCTTCCTTTTTGTTATTCACGTTTGGGTGGCAGTGGAGGCACCCAGTGCCGCGGATCGCGGATAAGTCCTTGCGAGAGCGCGAGAGTTCCCTCGACGCCACTGCCTAGTGCCTGCGCCCGGAGTCGAACCGGAATGCGTGGAGAATCGCCCCACCGTGGAGCCTGCGCAGGCCAACCCCGGAAGCATCTCCGGGCACTGGGCGTTAGACGTACGCCAGCTGCTCCAACACGACGGGCGGGAATAGTGGCCACACCACGTCCAAGAGCGAGTTGATTGCGATCTGTGTCATTACGGTGTTCATGGCTAGCTCCTTAAACGGCTTCGGCTTCTGGATCTGGTGCGAGTGCGTCGATCACCGCACGGGGGAATCGCAGGGCCTCGCCCACCTTGATGGGTTTGAGCTGTTCGGCTTCGCCCAGCTTGACCCACTTGCAAATGGTGGATTTCGAAATCCCGAGGATTGCGGCGGTTTCAGCTGCGCTGTATGTGCGTGGTGTAGGCTGCATTACGAGTCCTTTCATGGTGACTTGGCCCTTTGGTGCTGGTGGTGCAGCCCAAGGGGCGTTTTCTTTTGTGAGGCCGCACAACGGTGGCCGTTTCGTGGTTCACTCATTCTTTGGGGCTGCTGCCCCCAGGAAGGAGGTGAACACAGATGAAGCTCACTGATGAGGAAAATCACCAGCGGCTGCTTGACATGCAGTATTTGATGCAGGAGGCGATCAAGCTCCAAGAGGAGCACGAGCCGAAAGAAGACGTTGACCTTCGACTCCTCGAAATCAACAAGCGCGGTCTCGAAAACATAAATCGGCTCCTTGCTGAAGCGGAGGAGAGGCTCCGCGGCTAGCGGCGCTGTGCAGTTGGCCTGAGGTTGTTGCAGCAGCCTCGGGCTGGCCGTCCTCTCCGAGAAGGATTGATACAAATTCCTCGATGTGCGATGCACAATTCGTGAGAATCTCAGCGCGCCGATCGTTTCCGACGCCTTGCCGGGCGATGATTTTGATCATCTCGAGGTTCGTGTAGACGCCGACTCTGATTGCTTTTTCCCGATAGGGATCGAGTTTCATTTGTGAGCTCATTACTCCCCGCCCCCTTCCAGCATTTCGTCCGCTAGCTCGTTCGCTGCGTCACGGATGTTGCTGTATTCGCGGGCGCCGAAGTTGCCGAAGAGGCCAATCGCAAACTCGTAGATGATCTCGTCGATGGTGCGCTCAACACGCGCCCACTCCCTGAAGTTGTGCGGTTCCGCCGTCTCGTAATTCGCCTTGGCTCTGGCCCAGATGCGGATGACCCTTGGTAGGTGGTCTGTCATTTCTGTGTTCATTGGTTTTCCTTTCTTTTCGACGGCCACTCCGCCGCCAGTTGTGCTTCACTTAATTCAGGGCAACCAGCCCTAGAAAGTGAGGTGAAATGAAGATGGATAAGGAACAAGAACGAGCCCAATTGCAGATAGCGAAGTCGTTGGTCGACCAAGCGGCTGCCTTTGTCAGTAACGCTCGTTTCAACCTGGATCAGGCCGAGGCATCCAAGCAGGCAGCTGCCGAGGAGTACGCCAAGGCTGAGGATTTCCGCCAGCAAGCCGAGAGTTCACACAACTCTGCCGTAGATGCTCTCTGCGCCGCAGTTACTGCGTTTGAGCAGAAGTACGGAGAAAAACCGTTCTAGCCAGGCTCGTCGTTTCCAATATTCTGCAGCTCTTCGTTCGCTTTCTTTGCGCTTTCGATGGCTGCTTTGGAGAAGGCGATTGACTTTTTAGTCAGTTCCTCCGGCGTTGCAGCGCCGGGGGTTTCCCTTTTCTTTTTTGAGTTCATTCCTGCTCGCCCCCTTTCAGCATCTCGTCTGCCAGCTTGTGTGCTGCTGCACGCACGGCCTCGTATTCGTCCTTGCCGAAGCCTTCGAAGCGGCCCAGTGACAGGTCGAAGACGGTTCGGTCGATGCCTTTCTCGATACCGATCCACAGCTCGGCTTCTCTTGGACCTGACCGTTCGATGTTCGCCATAGCGATGGCCCATCGACGGATGACTCCCCCGAATCGGTCTGTCATTTCCGTGTTCATTGGTTTTCCTTTTCTTTTCGACGCCTGCCCAGCGCTACGCGGCGGTTGGGTTGAGGATTTCGGCGGCTTTGAGGTGTGCTGCTCGGCGGGCTTCGAGGACTGCTGCGGTTTGGGGTGTGATTTCGGCTCCGTAGCGGAGGTTCTCGAGTTGCTTCTCGGTGAGTCCGAGGAAGCTGGCGAGGTCGTAGTCGCTCTTAGCGTTGATGTCTGCAGCGAGCTGGTCAAGAAAACCGGGGCGTAATCTCATTGCTATCTCCTGTCCACTTTGTACGTTAGTGTCCATTCTGTACCAGCGCGTCCACTTTGTCAACTCTTCCGACAAATCAACCAATTTGCGCAGTACATTGCGGACGTCCATAATGGACACATGAGCAAACAAACGTTTCCAGAATGGCTCGCCTCGCTGCCCGGCGCGCCAACCCCCTCTCAAGCCGCGGAAGCGGCACAACTCCCACGGCCCACGCTGCTACGCCACGCTGAGCGCGAACGAACGACAGCGGAGAATGCGATTGCGATTGCGCGGGCATACGGCGTCGCCCCGGCGGATGCGCTCGTCGAAATGGGCTTCCTCGAAGCCAACGAGGTCAACGCGAGCGACAAGCTAGCTGTGCGTGAGGCGCTCGAGCGTGCTGATTGGTCGGAGATTTTCGACGAGATCACCAAGCGCGTGAATGCATCACCAATGTTCGAGGGCGATTTCGAGCTGTCCCTCGATTCACCGGTGCATATCCCGGAGCCCGCCGACCTCGAAGAGAAGCGGGCCCGGCGCGAGGCGGGCGTCGAGAAGCAGTTCAAGGGCGCGAACTGGCGTGACAACCCAAAGCCTGGGCATGATGGGTATGCTGCGGACTCGTCGCCGCGTGAACCGCAGATGGGAGACGACGGGTACCACGATGGCCCCTAGTTACGTTGACTTGCTCGACATGGCCAGCGAGCTCGGCGTGTGGGTCGATGTCGATGATGCCGGCTGGCTCGACGGCGACGCTGGCGGCTGGTTCCCCGACTACGACCTCATCTTGCTTGCGCCGGGCCTGCACCCTGTCGAGCAACGCTGCACCCTGGCACACGAACTGGGACACGCTACTCACGGACACCATGCGGGGACGAGTGGTTGGCTGCATGCCCGTCAGGAACGACAAGCCGACCAATTCGCTGCCACGCTGCTTATCTCCCCGCTAGAGTACGAGCTAGCTGAACGTCTCTACGGACACAGCCCGAACCTGCTCGCACAAGAGCTAGACGTCACAACCAACATTGTCACCACGTGGCAACGCCTCAACGCCAGCCACACAATCGAACAAAGACGAGAAGCATGACCACGAAACCCCGCTACCCCATCGAAAGCATCACTTATCACGATCGCACGAAAGTGAAGGGGACATACTTTCATCAGAAACCGCTCGACTTAATGTTCCGGACATTGAACGGTCGGCTTCAACAAGAGTTTCAGGCAGAAGTCAGACTCGTTCCAGAACCGGACAACCCATACGACAAGCATGCAGTTTCCGTCCGATGGAAAGATTCGGTTATCGGGTACCTGCCCGCCGAACTGTGCGAGAGCTATGCACAGCTGCGACGTGTCGCCGCCAGTGGCTACGACGCCTCAACTACAGCGGGTGTTTGGGCCACCGATGACTGGGACGGAGAACGCAAGTACCACGTGTGGGTCACGCTCCCATCACCAGAGCTGCTTCTGCCACTGAATGAGCCACCTGCTGACGGATTCGCGCTACTGCCAGTTGGAGGAAAAGTCCAAGTCACCAAAGAATCCGACCACAGTGACTACCTCACCGACTTCGTTCCCCCAGAAGGTGAGGGACAAATCCTCGTCAGCCTCCACTGCTTTGAAGCTGGCAAAACCAAAAAGTGGACCGGTGTAGAAGTGCGCCTCGACGGCGAACGCATCGGCGAGCTAACCAAGGTGTCTTCTGAGAAGTTCGCGCCAGCAATCGAACACTTCAATAATCGGGGTCTCGACCTGTATTGCCGCGCCATCATCCAAGGGTCGTCAGTCGCTGCTGAAGTGGTGCTCTGTGGTGCGAAAGCCTACGAGCTGCCAGAGAGCTTCCTTGAGACAAAAGACACGAAACCACTCAACAAGCTCGTCGACTTCCAGCCTGATGCATCCGACTACCCAAGCGTGAACCGCTACGATCCGAAGTCCTCGAACGAGCGTCGCAACCGTCTGCAAAACGCGAACACTCGCACTCTCACAGAGCAAACCGCCGCATACACAAGCGCTAAAGTCGCCCCGTCAACCTGGCTGCCCGATGATTCTCCGGACACGCCTGCAGAGCGCGACACTTCGAGCAAGCCGGATGACTCAACCCTTGGTTGCATCGGGTGCGGTGCCATTTTGATCGTCTTGCTACTCATAATGATTCTCTGACATAACCGCAGTTCAGAGCGTCCCCTATGTAACAGTTCGAGTGATATTTTCACACAGTTGTGAAATTATTACACGCACTGTTACATCCAACGACCAGACCCCTGTTGTAAAAGCTTTTTACAACAGCCAGGTCAAAAAGCATGCCGAGTTCTTCTCCTATCTCTCACCGCATCAAAGACGTCACGCTCTCGCGGGAAATTGGCGGAGAAGCTACTTTCAAACAACTTTTGAAAGTAGCTGGTCAAACCCGCCCAGTATATCCACCCACATATCGCGGTTCATCGCATCCCATCGCCCCCGTCACTCAGGATAATTCCATCATTTTAATGCTTGATACATAGCGCTTTAGCGCGCTACAGTGTAGTTAGTTCCATAAGGACCAACGAAAAACCCAACAGAGACAGGAACCACACAATGACCACAGCCACCGTAGCCCTCTTCATTATCGGCGCCATCTTCAACTGGCACCCCGCCGCTCTTGCTGCCATCGGCGCATGCGCAATCCTCTGCCTCACACTCGACACCCGAACACTCATCATCAACCGGGAGGCATAACGATGCGCCCCATCATTACCGACGCCGACACCGGACGCGAGCTCTGGCGCGTCAAAGAGTGCGCCACCCACTGCGGTATCAAACCCTCAACCTGGACCACTTACACCGCACAGGGACGCACACCGGCCCCCATTGCTCACTTCGACGGCAGAACACCCCTCTGGGACGCCGAAGAAGTCCAAACCTGGCACGCGAACCGGCCCGGCAGCCCAGTGAAAAACCACCCCCATGGTGGCAGCAACGAAGCATAGAAAGCCGACTCTGACACCACGCCCCAACTATCAAGCGTAATTTAACACTTCCCCAGAAACCCAACGATGAAACCGCAAAAGCGAACCACAAAAACCGGCGCCGTCCGCTGGGTCGCCCGCTACACCGACCCCACAGGCAAAGAACGCTCCAAAAGCTTCGACACCCAACGCGAAGCCAAAGCCTTCATCCAAGAACAAGAACGAGCAATCCGTCGCAGCGAATGGATCGCACCCACCGACATCACCGTCGCCGACCTCACCCAAGACCGCATCAACCAAGCCCGCACGCCCTCAACCCGCAACAACCGCACCACGCTCAAAGGCAACCTTGGCGACCTCGCCGACATGCCCATCCTGGAAGTCAAGCCCGCCCACATCCGGGCATGGCTCACCCAGCTCACCGACGGCCGGCCATGGGCAAACAACACCGGGCTTGCAAACTCGACCATCGCATCACTCGCGGCGATCCTGCACGGCATCTTCACCCAAGCCATTAACGATGACCTGATTACCCGCCACCCCATGCGCGGAGTCCCCCTCCCTCGCGTCACCATCAGCGCTGACCGCGCTCGCATCCCCACCATTGAGGACATCAACCTACTGATTACTACCGCGCTTGGCACTGGCGTTGGAAGAGCGCCCAACCCCACAACCGCTGCCATGATCCAAGTCGGCGCTGAAACCGGCCTACGCGCAGGCGAGCTCTGTGGGCTGCGAGTGCGCAACGTGGACTTCCTACGAAAAGAGCTCCATATCGTAGAGCAGATCGACCAGAGAACCCGCACATTTGCACCACTGAAAACCGCCTCATCACGGCGTGTGGTGCCGATTGGTCAATCCACAGTCGACGTCATTGAGGCGCAGCTACAGCGCCACCCACGCAACCCTGACGAAACTGTGTTCTGTAGTAAGGAAGGCAAGCCACTGTCTTCCGGCGATGTGGGCGCCAGGTTCCGCACCGTTGCTAAGGCATGCGGGCTGGATGTGACATTTCACGGGTTAAGACATTTCTATGCGTCGGCGCTGATTGATTCGGGCGCGTCGGTGGTAATGGTACAGCGCGCGTTGGGACATGCTTCGGCATCAATGACACTGAATATCTACTCACATTTGTTCCCGGGTGCTGGGGACCAGTTGCGCAGTAAGTTGCCTACGGTCCGGGATTCTTCCGGGATTTCAGGCAAAAATAACACCGATAATAACGGCATTGATGCTGGTTAAGATGCTTTTATCTGGTTTGGCGCTCTACTTTGACTGCTAGATTCTGAGCCCAGGTTCGTCCTGGCCTCTTGCCCACGGTTTCCGTCACGGTTGCCGTGGGTTTTTCTTTGTCTTCTTCCTGTGCAGCGGACTTTTGCACCACATTCCCTCACGCGAAATCGGCGACCTGCGCATTTGCCGACGTCCCCTTCCCAAACCCAGGAATCTGGTGCGGGCCGCTTCGTGCCAGTGCCAAAAGACGCAACACATAACATATAGCCCTTTTGTGACCTGCGGGAACGTGGAGGTCGAAATTCAAACTTGCGCCCCCTGTCACTACGCTTCAGGCCCGGACACCAAATTCCCCATTTCCCCCAGAAAGACTTGAGTATTTCCCCAGGTGGCCGAAGTCCGCGGACGGATTGTGGTGCACAGCTCGCCCACAGAAACCTGCTCCACCCGCCCCGCTATACACAACTCCACACAAACCACACAACTCCACATAAACCACACATCTCCACACAAGAGCGCTAATGTGTAACTATGACGACCACGCAAAACCCTTTCCGTGCTTCGCTTGGGACTAGCCCGCCACTCCTAGTCGGCCGCGACGAAGTAATCGATGACTTCAGACTCGGGCTTGAAGAAGGACCAGGTGCACACGAACGCATCTCACTCCTCGTTGGCGCACGAGGTATTGGAAAAACAGCGCTACTCAACGAGTTAGAAGACACCGCAATAAACGCTGGGTGGCTAACGTTTTCCGAAACGGCGACTGAGGGGTTCGTCGATAAGTTGAGAGACCAACTTACAGAGTTTCTCGAGAGCGATGCGCCGACCCGAACCTCTTTTCAAGTTGGTCCGAGCGCTTTGCGCCTCAAGCATGAGTTCGAACGGCCCGCTCAAAGGCCACGTTCACTCCGTACTCTACTCACGGAGGTCCTTGACACGCTCGCGAACCACAACAGGTTTAACCGCTCTGCCAGTGGTGTCTTAATTACGGTCGATGAGCTTTATTTCGTACATCATGATGAAATTGTTGAGTTCGCGACGGCGATTCAACACCTCGTTAGAGAAAACAGGGAAATCGCCGTGGTAATGGCAGGTATCCCAAGTTCGGTGAGACCTCTGCTTGCCAGTGACGAAGGACGCAATCCAATCACTTTCCTAAGACGTGCAAATCGCGTGGATCTCGGCCGACTCAGAGGTACAGAGGTCCGTGAGGGACTCACAGTTCCCGTCCAGCAAGCTGGACGCTCGTGGGACGAGGGAGCCCTTGTGTCAGCTGTCCAAGCTACTGGAGGTTATCCGTTCATGATCCAGTTGATTGGCAACTTCGCTTGGCGCTTTGAATCCTCTGACACAATTCAATTGGAGGCTACGGAGAAGGCGATTACTCGTGCACGGAAGAAACTCGGGCAACTTGTTCATGAACCAGCGCTCAACGATCTTTCTGCGGAGGATCGTAGGTTCCTTGCTGCAATGTCGCTCGATGATGGTGCCTCGAAAATCAGCGACGTCGCCAACCGCCTCGAGGTGAGCGAACAGCAAGCTTACAACTATCGACGCCGTCTTAGCGAGGCCGACTTAATCACTTATGACCGCGGCACCGCAGACTTAGCGCTCCCCTATCTGCGCGAGTACCTTCGCACCCATGTGGTCGCAGATATTCTTCGTCTGCCCGAGTTTGAAGAGTGACAGTTTGCTTACTCGCAACGTGCCTTCCGGCAGACCGAGGGGCTATCGCTTGCATACCATCACCACTACTCCATCAGGCAGCAAGGGACTGCTCGGAGGAGATCATCGGATGCAAGCAACTCTCGTCTTTGAAAGTCTGTAGGTAGGCGCATCACAATGTCGGGACCGCCATATAGAGTACGAACCATGTCCCGTATGAATCCGCTCATCCATGCCGTTCGCCAAGCGCAGGACGGCAATCCGCTCGCAAACCCCGTGACAGTGTTGTGCATGCCAGGTGCACGTGATGCTGTGATGGATGCGTTGTCGCAGTCCGGCGTGGCTGTGGGCGTGAAAGTCCTGTCGTTGCAGTTGTTTGTGGAGTCCCAGTTCCCGGGATTAGTTGACCCTGCTGAGGTCGCCGCTTTGGTGGTGCATGCGTTGCAGGAACTCCCGGAGGATTCCGAGATCCGCGCGCGGGGGCTCGCTGGCGAACCGGCTACACGAACGGGAGTACGAAAGGCGGTATGGCAGCTGCTGCAGGCCCCGCGGGAGCGATGGGGACTCACTGGTACCAGGACACTGCCGAAGGAGATCGCCTCGATCACGGAGCGGATAGCGGACAGGTTCAAGTCATCGTCCAAAGGCGAGCCGGCCAGGACGCTTCCATATGAGGCTTGGCAGCAGGCCTGCATCCCGGAGCGCACCATTGTGTGGGATGTTGTTGGGCTGACGCCTGCTGAGGATCGTCTGCTCGAGCGGCTGCCGGAGCCATTGCGCCCGGACGACACTGCCCAGGTCACCACGATGGAAGTTGCGGATGAACACGTCCAGGCGCTCGCTGTACTCAGCAAGGTCCGGGAAAGCATCGCCGAGTCGTCTGCCCCACAGGAAGAGGCGCTGGACCGCGTCGGGGTTGCGATGATGAATCAGGCGTTCTACCCGGTGTTAGTTGATGCTGCGCAGGGTCTCCCGCTGGTGGGTGGCGCAACGGAGTGTCTACTCGACGCCCCGGAGGTCGCCACGGTGGTCGGGCTTGTGTCGCTCGAGGTCGACACGATACCGCGAGCGCAGCTTGCGGAGATTCTGCTGCGCGGACGGATCGGCTGGCAGGATGCGGCGGGTAAGCGCCCGGCAATCTTCGGGTTCGATTCGCTCAGTCGCCACCGAAACGGCCCGCGTTCTTGGCCTCGCTGGCAGGAGTTCAGCGTGGATCACGTGGTCAATGGAGAAAAGGTCCCGGCGCGGGTGGAGGCTGCGTGGGTTGTGGCGCTCCACGACGACCTGGTGGCGCTTCGCGCGTCTGAATCTTGGGGCGAGTGGGCGACACAGGCGCTCCAGCTGGCGAAGAAGCATGTGCAGGGACCGGTGCCGGAGTCCCTGTTTTCGAACTTGGCACAGTTTGATCAGTTGGGAATCGACTTCAGTGTGCTCGCAGCACAGGAGGCGCTGTGGGAAGCTGCGGTTGCAACTCCACTTGGTACCGATGATGCGTTTCCGGCTGGTTTGCGCGTCGGTGCACTGTCTGGGCTGGTCGGTGGGGATCTGGACGTGCTGTTGGTATGCAACGCGTCGTCGATATTTATGCCGCACGGTGTGCCGGAGCCTGCTGGTGTGTCACTCGAACAGCTCGGTACCAGCGTAGAGCGCGAGACCAGCCGTCAGCATGAGATCCTCGAAGCTGCTCTGCGTACGGCGAACGAGGTGCGGTGTATCCACGCCGATCAGCTCAGCGGTGGCGAGTTTGGCGGGGAGCCCAGCCATTGGATCCCAGCAGACCACACCCCAATAGATGGCTGCGAGGCGAATGACTTCCCGGCCGCAAGCAGGCGAACCGCCAGCTTCACCCACGCCCTGCGCGGAGCATGGCCGGTATCCACGCAGCAGACGATGTCAGTGGTGAAGGCTCGCAGCGAGGGCAACCCGAGCGATGAGTTCAATGGCTTCGTTGAGGGTCTGAGCGACTGGATTGCAGATCACGAGTTCTCTGCGTCGGCATTGAACCTGTATGTGGAGTCCCCGTACCTTTTCTTCATTCAGTACGTAGCTGGCATGCGCGAGCTTGAGGCGGATCCCGCCGAGGACCTGGATTCTCGTGATAAGGGCACGATCTTCCACTCCATCGTGGAGGAATGGACGCGCCGTGTGTGGCTCGATGCGTCTCCTCGACCTGCCAGTTATGCGGAGCTGGACTGGGATGCGGCTCGCGAAGTGCTGGATTCTATCGCCGCCGCGCACCTGAGCGCGCCCCTGCTCAGTGAGGTGAGCGCGCTTTCGCGGCACGCCTTCGAGCTGCGCTTGACCAAGGCTCTGGGTGCCTGGTTTGAGGCAGAACGTCAGCAGGCTGAGGCAGGCTGGATGCCTGTTGGTGTCGAGCTTGCATTCGGTCGGGGTTCAGACATCGAGGTATTTTTCGACACCTCCTTCGGCCAGGTATCGCTGAAGGGGTTCATTGACCGCGTCGATTTCCACCCGGAGACCAGAAGTCTGCGCGTGGTGGATTACAAAACTGGCAGGAACCGGATCGCGAAGAAGGACGTGCTCGCTTGGGACAACGTCTCCTCGTTTACCGTCCAGCCGGATTTCTACGGCCTAGCCATGTGGCAAGCGATTTCTAACGGTGCGCTCGCAGCGTGGTTGGACAAAATGGGCATCGGCGAGGATGTGGTCACGGTTTCTCCGAGCGTGGACGTGGATTTCCACTTCGTGTTCGCCGACAATCCCGATGAGGAGCACTACCTTGCCATTTTTGACCAGGAACGCTATGACGATTTCGTCCACGTGTTGGGCAGCACCCTGGAATTAATGGCCCAGGGAGTCTTCTTCCCGCGGCCGATTGATACTGAACGCTTCCTCCGCACCCAGATTCTGCGCTTGGGTGCAAATAATTACGTCCGCCAAGCCGACGCAATCAGCGATTATCTCTTTGAGCTCTACCAAAGCCTGACACCTGCGCGCGAAAATGAAGGTGAGAACTAACATGACTCTGTTGCCAGATTTTGAAAACCGTGAGCGGATCCGCACGGATGTTGACTCCACCTTGTTCGTGGAGGCCGGTGCCGGGGCTGGTAAAACGTACTCACTCGTCCAGCGCCTGCTCACGCTCATCTTGGAACGTGAAGTTCCAGTCACCCAGATCGCGGCGATCACGTTTACGAAGAAGGCTGCGGCGGAGCTTTCGGAGCGTCTCGCCCGTGAGCTGGCAAAGCACGCGGGCAACCCAGTGGCGGATCGCGCTCTGCTTGAGCTGCCCAGCGCAGCCATTGAAACGCTGCACAGCTTTTGCCAGCGCCTGCTGTGTCTTTACCCGCTCGAGTCCGGCATCCCTCCAGAGATCACGGTGCAGGATAACTTCGCCGAGGAGCGTCAATCCGACGTGCTTCGACGCCGAGTAAGCGAAGCGTTTTCGAGCGCACTCGAGGGGGTCTTCCCCATCGCTGAGCTGAGCGGGGGCAAGATTCTCGACGCCGACCTCCGCGAAGCCCTGGAGCATTTCGCGGGCGAGAACGGTTCGATGTCTTCGCTGCTGCAGCTTGCCCAATACATGGACGATAACTGGGGTGAGTTGGAGCCGACGATCGCTGCTGCCCTGCCGGAGGCGTTCGTGTTCGATGAGGACGCAGCCACGCGAATCGTGGGTGAGCTCAAGCGCACTCTCAACGAGTGCTCAGACCCTGAAGACGCGTTTGCGTTGACCTTGGGAGAACAAATTACGGATCTTCAGCTGCGGATCACCGCGGGTGATTTCACGAAGGTCGGCAAGTTCCGCAAGGGCAACGGTGGCCGAAAGGCGAACTGGGGCGGAGCGGTTGTCAAAGAAATCAAGTCGGCGTGTGAGCGTGTCTGGGACTCCTGGAATGAGAACGTGGAAAGGCAAGCGGCGCGTCCCAAAGCGGTGCTTCGCGCGTCGTTGGCCTTGATCGTGCTGGATAACGCACGTCGACGCCACCGCACTGGTGAGCTCCAATTTGGTGACCTTGTGTACCTGGCAGACCAGCTGTTGAAGCACCACCCGCATGTCCGGGAGGACGTGCACACACGGTTTACACACCTGCTTGTGGACGAGTTCCAGGACACCGACCCTGCCCAGTTGCGCATCGTGCGCGCGATTGCCACCGACCCTGCTACCGGGAAGCTCACTCCCGGGGCCTTGTTCACGGTGGGTGACCCGAAGCAGTCGATCTACCGGTTCCGCCACGCGGATCTGGACACCTACCTTGCTGCCCGTGACGCGCAGGACTGCGAGGTCGTCGAGCTGACCACGAACTTCCGCTCCACCTCGAAGGTCCTGGACTGGTCCAACCAGGTCTTCGAACGCTATTTCCCGAACGCCTTGGCTACCAGCAAGAAGCCAGACCCGAAGCTTGTGCCCCGAGAAGTGGCCTTTACTGCACTGGACGCACGGCCTGGGCTTGATGACGCCCCCGAGCTGGCAGACTTCAATAGTCGCACGATTGTCGCGCATTACGAAGCCATCAAGGAGGACAATCTGTCCAAGGAGGAGGCTGAGTGCCGCCTCATCCTGAGTATTATCAAGCAGGCGCTTGCGGAGGACTGGCAGCGCCGCGACAAGGTTGTACGTGACGACGGCACTTCGTATGAGACCCTGGTCGGGTTGGAGCCGCACGATATTGCGATTTTGGTGCGTACCCACCGTCAGGCGGCGTCGTTAATGGCGTTTCTTGATGCGCATGACGTGCCCTACGTCCCGGAGGGCGCTGCGCTGACGTATCTGGCGCCCGAGATTGAGGAGCTCCACGTCGTGCTGCACGCGGCGGCTGACCCGGCGGAATCGCTGTCGGTGGGCGCCGCGCTGCGTACAAGCCTGCTTGGTATTTCCGACCTTGAGCTTGCGCAATGGGCCGCTGCGGGCAGCAGTTTGAACATTTACGGGCCTCGGTTGCACGACCTGACTGGGCGTATTCCGGATGCGCTCAACCTCATTTTGAAGCTGCATGAGGCTTCCCGTGAGATGTCCGTCGGCGCCCTGGTGTCCTGGGCGTGCGACCAACTGAACATGGTGGAGCTGGCCGCTGCGCGAAGCGCGTTCCCCTTGGAGGCGCTGCGCCGCCTCGAGTTCGTGAAGCACAATGCGCGCGCCTTTACCGAGGCGACTCACGGTACCCTGCGCGAATACACCGCGTGGACTGATTCGTTGGCCAACGAGCGTCATCAGATCACCGATCCGGAGAGTACGACTGCGGGCGGGGTGCGCATTCTGACGCTGCACGCGTCCAAGGGCCGGGAGTTCCCGATGGTGATCTTGGCCGGGATGTACGGCGGTAGGAACAACAACCCTCAGGTCAGCCGCCCGCATCCTGCGGACCATGTGTTGGAGTACAGCGAGTTCCGGCTCACCTCCCCGCGTTCGAGGGAAATCCTGGAGCACGAAAAGCTTGCCGACGCCGCCGAGCGCGCCCGCCTCTTCTACGTCGCCACGACGCGTGCGCGTGACCACCTAGTGGTGTGTAAGCGAACTGATAACCCGAACAGCGTGGCGTCGAAGGCGTTCAATACGGCCATCGAGAACACGATCGCGGAGGGCGCAATCCCGGAAGCGATTGCTGCGGAGGACATCCCAGCATACGAATATGACTTCACCACCTCCGCCACGCGGCCCACAGAGCCGAACGCCGAGGGACTGCCGGATCTTCATGCCTCGGAGAGCGCGTGGCAGTCGGCTCGTGCACGCCGTGTCGCCAGCACGGCGGTGGCTCATGCTCGAGACGCTGACGTCGTGAAGCTTGGGCTCACGCGGGAGACTGCCTCACTCGACCCGGCATTGGTGGTTACTGGGGAGGCCCGCGCTGAGCACGGCGCGGCAGTGGGCACCGCGCTGCACGCAATGATGGAGCGCGCGACGCTCGATGACCTCACAGCTGCCGGTGGTGCAGCCGATTACGCGGCCACGCTCAGTGTGGACTGCGGTGCGCCCTCGCAGTTCCGGGAGACGCTCGCATCAATGGCGGAACAGCTGCTGGAGTGCGAAACCGTCACGCACGCCTTTTCCTCGCAGCATTACAGGGAGCTGCCGGTATTCGGCCGACTCAGTAGTGGCGGCCCAATTATCGACGGCGTCGTTGACCTGCTCTACCGCGAGGGAGATAGCTGGGTCATTGCCGACTACAAAACGGATGTCAGCGCCGATGCCCAAACTGTGTCCGAGTATTTCAACCAGCTCCGGCTGTACGCCGAGCTTTTGGGCGGGGAGCTCGACGCCCCGATTACACGCTTAGAGCTGCTCTTCCCCCGCAAGCAAGGAGTTGTGATACGCACGCGTTCACTGGGCTAAGCCGACCGAATTATCCCCGATCAACCTGCACCAACAGGCGCCACGTTAGGGATTTGGTAAGTCGCACTTTAGGGATTTGGTAAATTGCACTTTAGGGATTTGGTAAGTCGCACTTTAGGGATTTGGTGAAATAGTGTTCATTCCGAGGGAATTGGGACAGCATCTTGAGCAACTGGCTTCGTGGTTTCCGATCGTGAGCGTGACCGGACCACGGCAAAGCGGAAAATCGACGTTGATTCGTGAACAGTTCCCTGATTTCACCTATCTCAATCTCGAAGACCCAACGCTACGCGCGTTCGCCATCGAGGACCCCATGGGCTTTATCCGTGATCGTGGCTCTGCCCTCATCATCGACGAGGCCCAGTATGCGCCCGAGCTTTTCTCGGCCCTGCAGGTTATTTCAGACGAACAGGGCACACCGGGACAATACGTGCTTTCCGGCTCGCAGAACTTCCTCCTCATGGAGAAGATCTCGCAAAGTCTAGCCGGAAGAGTCGGCATCACCCACCTGCTTCCACTCTCTTTCCGGGAGGCACTCACCGCACGACCCGACACGAGCGCTGAAGATTTCATGGTTCACGGTGGGTATCCGCGCCTTTATCAAGTAGATATGCCACCAGAGATCTACTACCAGAACTACCTCCGCACATACGTCGAACGAGACGTCACACAGTTACTCAATGTTCAGAACACGGACGCCTTCCAAATGATGATGAAACTGATGGCCCTTAATGCCGGCAACCTCATCAACTACACTGGACTGGCTCGCGAACTCGGCGTCGCGTTTGCGACCGTGAAGAACTGGGTAAGCATCCTGGAATCCAGCTTCATCGTGTTCACACTGCGTCCTTTTCACACCAATTCCCGCAAGACGCTGACGAAGACCCCTAAGTTGTACTTTTACGACACTGGACTGCTCTGCCACCTCCTGGGTATCCGCACAAAAGTAGACCTCGTGAACTCCCCGGCTTTCGGCGCGGTGATGGAAAACCTCATCGTGGCAGAAACAGCCAAGTGCTACCACCACCAAGGGATAGCCCCTGACCTGTATTTCTATCGCGATGACAGCAAGATTGAAGTGGATCTCCTCGACATGACGCACGAGCCACGCGCTGTTGAAATAAAATCCTCCGCAACGTTTCGCTCGCGCCACGGGAGAAACCTCGCCACGGTTGGCAGCCAGTTGGACATTGACCCGACGCAGCGCTGGGTGGTCTACCGTGGCGAGCACGGCCAACAATTGGAAGAGTTCAAGGTGGTGCCCGTTGTCGAGTACCTGCGTCAGGATTTCGCGAGTCCTTCAAACCGGGTACTCTGACACGCGTACTAACTCTGGATGGTGGTGTAAGCAATGCGCAAAGTCGTATCCACGCTCGTTGCGGTGGCGGTACTGTTCACAGCACCGCACGCGGCCGCGAACCCGCTCGCGGGCAGCTCACAGGCGTTCTCGCAGTCCAGTTCCCAGGCTGGTGAGGAGCTCCGCACGGCTATCTATCGGGCGCTGCCTCCGCAGGCGCGCAGCCATCCGTGGGCGCAGCAGCTTGCTCCGGCACCTGCGCCTAGCGCGCCGACGCCTGCACAGGATCAACCTGCGGACTGTTCCAACTGCGTGGCCGTCACGTTCGACGACGGTCCGGCTGCCTCCACGAATCAGGTGCTGGATATCCTCGCTCGCAAGCACGCCACGGCGTCGTTTTTCGTGTTGGCGCCGAAGGTCCGCGCGAATGCGGGCGTCGTGCAGCGGATGCGGGCTGCCGGTCACACGGTAGCCAGCCACACTGCCACGCACCGTGACTTGACGAAGCTTTCGCAGCCGGAGGTGCGTCGTGAAGTGGAGGAAAGCTCCCGCGCGATTGCAGATGCCACTGGTGCTTCCCCGCGGTTTGTCCGCCCGCCGTATGGGGCGCTCAACGCAACCGTGTCTGACGCGGCGCGGGTGCAGGGCCAGGCGGTGGTCTTGTGGGACGTCGATACGCTGGATTGGAAGCACCGCGACCCGGCGCGGACGTGCAAGACTGCGGTTGACCAGGCGCGGGCCGGGTCAATCATTCTGATGCATGATATTCACCCCACGACGGCCCAAGCCGTGGAGTGCGTGATCGACGGGCTGCGTGCGAAAGGCCTGCGGCCGGCGAGCCTGGATCAGATGGTGCCGCAGCCGGTACCCGGTAAGACGTACACCACCAAGAACAGTTAACTCGCCTGCATCCGGGCGACCATGTCTCGGGCGATCCACGCCTCAACTGGCGCGCCGTCGATGGTCCAGGCCGGGTGGTCGCCGCCTTCGAAGTAGGCCAGGTGGTGGGGCATCATGTTCATCACGTGTGGGATGAGGTCAATCAGCGGCATCGGGATCTGAGGAACGCCGAGCCCGGCGGCCATCGGCAGCAGTTCCTGCGCGGCCACGTGGAGCAGCACTCCCAACCCTGTGATGTCCTCTCCCGAAAACGGCGGTGTCTCCCCCGCATATTCCTGTACTACATGAGACACGGCAGCAAGTTCCCATGCCAGTGCGAGCAGCGTAGCAATCGGGTTGTGCCCGAAGTCCTTGAAGCCACGCCCGGCAAGTTTGTGCAGCGGGGCTGCGGCGGGCTGGGCGAGGCGCACGCCGACGCGCTGCGCCAACCCGTCGTGCTGCGTGGCGCAGGCGAGGTCGTTGCTGTGGCAAAACGTGAGTACTTCAGCCTCAGTGTCGTGGAAGCTACCTCGGCGCGGCCCTGTAAGGCCGGAGACGTCGCTGGCGAGTTGTACGCCATCGAGTGGGATGAGGATCTCCCCGTTTTCGCCGCGGACGCCATGAGCACCTGTCAAGGTTTCCGCCGTGTGGTAGGTGGTGCGGCTGCGCCCCGGATCCGCGATAAGGTAGGCCGCGACAAGGCTCGGGTCGGGGGACTCCGCCACGAGGTCCCCGAGCAGGCCAGCCCCTTGCGAAAACCCGAGGAACAACACCTTCGTGTCCGGGCATGCGTCGTGGAGCGTGGCGAGGTGCGTGCGCACCGCCTGCTTACCCGTATCCAGCGATGCCCCGTACGGCAACGCCATGTTCGTCCTGGTCTCCCCCAGCGTCCCAAGCACGCCAACCGACGCCGTGTACGGCACCTGCCACGTGGACACGCTCCCGCCAGCTGCTTCGACGTCAGCGAGCAGGGTCGACCCCGGTCGCAGCCCGCGCACGCGTAGCGGGTCGTCGCCCTGGTTGGAGTCCCCGGTGCCGGCGGCGATGACAAGCTCGTAATCGGTACAGCGCGAAGGTGGGGCCGAGATGTTGCGCTCGAAGGCCTCGAGCGGGGCCGTGGGCAAGGGCTCGCTATCCCCTTTCCCCAGCAGCTGCGCGTTGGCGGGTGGTGTCACAACGCATCCGACGCACACCACGACTGCCAACACGGCGCGCACACCCTTCATCATGCTTGCCTCCATGCGTTGAGGTCCACCGTGAATCCCCCGATGAAGCCGCGGGAGGTGTACTGCCACACCTCGGGGGTGCCCATGCCGAGCGGGGACGGCCAGGCGTCGGCACCGGGGAAGGCTGGGTCGTTGGAGCCCCAGTCGGCAAGCCAGAGAGCGCCGAACTGGGAGGGGCTGGCCAAGCGCATGTATCGACGCCAATACCAGGCATTCGTGTAAACGCCAGCAACGCGCACCCCGAACCGTTGAAAGGTGTCGTAGGCGCAGCGGACGTCGGAAAGTGTGAGCCCAGCGGGGCTTTCCACGTCGAGCCACATCGGGCACTTGATGGCGCCGGGGGCGCGCTGGAGTACCTCGACGCTGGCCTCCACCTGCTCGGCCACGCTGGTTCCCTCGGAAGGGCTGCGCAGGAAGTGGTAGGTGGACACGTTGAGGCCGGCGGAGTGGGCGTCGATAAAGAGGTCGGAAAACGCGTGGTCCTGGTAGGTGCCGTCGGTGGTGCGGATGATGGCGAAGTCGAGCGGGCAGGCGGTGAACTCAAAGCCTGCCTGGTGCTCGGATACGTCGACGCCGAACCGCATTAGTTGCGCTTGCTAAAGCCCATGCGTGGCTGGAAGCCCTCGGGGCGCTTGCGTTGGGCGGCGGCGTCGCCGATGACGAGGCGCCACTTCGCGTCCGTGACCGGCATGTGGGAGAGCGGGAACCAGCCGACGTCGATGGATTCGTCGTCACCGACGACTGGCTCCTGAGAGGGGTCGACGGCTTCGAGGCGGATCTGCGTCGACATGTAGCTTGCGACGTCCCCATTGTCGTGTGTGACGGGGCCGATGGCGCCGACACCGAGGATCGCAGCCGGGGTGGCCTTGATACCGGTCTCTTCGAGAACCTCGCGCACCGCGGCGTCGTGGGCGTCCTCACCCGGGTCGGCGATGCCGGTCACGGGCGTCCACTCCTCGTTGTCCGCGCGGCGGACGAGGAGCACTTCGGGCACTGCCCACGGGGTGTCCGCGGTGGAATCCCGCAGCACGACGGCGCATACGGAGGGAACCCACATTGGGTCGGTTCCGATCTTCTTTCGGGTCTGCACGATGAACTCGGGTATAGGCATGGGTTCAAGTGTACTTCGGTTACTATTTACGGCATGTTGCACACCACCACTGATGACTCCGCACAGTCTGTCGCTTTGCTTCGCCGGGTGCCAACTGCACTGTTTGTGGCGGTGTACGGAGCGCTCGTGGTGGTGCTGGCCTCGCTGGCAGTCGCGTTGTACGCCTACCAGCACAACGCTCCACAGGAGACTCGGTTGCAGCGCGAACTAGTGTTTCAGCCCGAGGCACCGCAGGCCGACATCGCGTCGATAGAAGCGAGCATCCGGCCGTACCTGATCGCGAACGCGGAGGTGCACGAAGCACACCGCGGCGCAGCGCTGCGCGGCAACATCACGGATACCGCGGTGCAAGACGTGGACTCGTTCTCGGGCCACCTCTCACGCCTGCTGCAGCAGAACTGCATCCCCGGCGTCGAGCTGCGCACGGGCAGCAACCTCAACGTGAGTTTGTGGGACTACTGCCACGAAGCGCCCGCACCAGAATCGATTGCGCAGCAAATGCGCCTCGCGCTGAGTTACGACGCCGACTTCGTCGGGTTCCTGCACTACCCGTTCGGACAGAAAGTCAAGGTAACGTGGATGAACGTGGCCGACGAGGCTGATCGCGACAGCCTCATCGCAATGTGGGAGGAAGTCGGCCTGCCCGACGGCTTCGTCGAGGTGATTTACCAGGCCTACGGAGCTGGCGAAGTGACCACGCTCGAGATTGATGACAAGGGCAAGCACGACTTGCAGACGAACCCGACGCCCGATACGCAGTAGCTCACCACTGCTGTTCGACCCACTGGGCGTCCGGCACGACGCGCTCGATGACGCTCAGAATTTGATCAACGTTGGAGTAGGACATCATGATCGGGTCCTCCATGCCTTCCCAGCACTCCTCTCCTGAACGGTCGGCTTCCGTCCCGGAGACCACGCCGATGATGGTGGCGCGCCCATTCACGTCTGCGAAGACGGGGCCGCCCGAGTCGCCGGAGGAGGCGCAGACGCCTGCGATGTCGCCGCGGGACTCACGCTGTTCTTCGTCGTCGTGGGCGGTCACGATCTGGACGCGGCTCGCGGCCTCGAAGTGGCCACAGGTGTAGCCGGTCGTCCCGCCCGTTTTGCAGACGCGGTCAACGGGGCCGATCTCGGCACCGACGCCTGTCGGGATCGGGTCGCCGACGAGCGGCACAGCGCGGTCCGTGTCGTAGATCTCGATAATGCCGACGTCGATGCGCTCCGCCTCTGGGTCCTCTACATCAGGGGTGTAAAGCCCGGAGTAGATAAACCTACCGACTTCCTGCGAATAGTCGTTGGTGTCCGAGGCCCCTTTCGGCCACACCAGGTTGCCTTCACGCCCGCAGTGCCCGGCGGTGACGGCGTAGGAGCGGCCGTCGGCACCCGAGAACGTGAACGCGACGGTGCAGGACTGCGCGGTGAAGCGCTCCCCCGGCTCTGGGTAGTGGTCCGTGGACTGGATCAGCGAGCCCGGCGCCCACGGTGCGAACTCGGGCACCAGGATCCGGTTGCCCGTTGCCGCGGCAGGCGGTTGCTCCCCGGGTCGCTGGACGGCTTCCTGGGCTTGGCGCTCCTCGGCGGTGCGCGTGTCTATTTCAGAGGTGTGCAGGCCCAGCCACACCACCATCCCGACCAAGCACAGCGCGGCGACGATGATGGTAAACCACGCGGCACCACCTAGCCCGCGACGAGGCGCCGACTGCCCTACTGGGGCGACCGGCTCCGGGAACGTCCACTGTTGCCCGTCTTCGGGCTGGTATTTTTTGGCGAGGTCGCCGCTACTGCTCATCGCCCGCTTCATCGTCGGCGAAGGCGGTGTCGCCCTTGGCAGCTTCTTCCTTCTGAATCTTCATGTCTCGGATGAACTTCTCGGGGTCGAACTCGGTGAAGTACTCCGGGCCTGCGAACTGTTCCTGTGCCATGTGCTACTTCCCTTCGATGGAGTCTTGGATAAAGGCCTTCACGGCGTCGGCGTCATTCGGTAATTCGGTGACGTGCCGTGGTTGGTCCATGATGCCACGGAAGCGTTCGGGCACCTCCGGCTGGGTGCCGGTGGCCTCGACGATGGTCTCGGCGAACTTCACCGGCAGCGCCGTCTCAAGCACGACGACAGGAGTGTTGACGTCACCGCTGACAGCACGAGCGGCGTGGACACCGTCGGCGGTGTGCGGGTCAATCAGCACGCCGGAGCGCTCCTGGACCTCGCGAATGGTCGCCACTCGGTCAGCGTGGGTGGACGAGGAGGAACAGAAGCCGAACGCGTCGCGGATGCGGTCGAGGACGTCTGCGCCGCCGAAGTCCTCGGCGTCGAAGCCGCCGCCGTTCACCTTGGTGCCGAAGAGATCGCTGGTCAGCGCGGCGTCACGCCCGACGGCGTCGAACATCATGCGCTCGAAGTTCGATGCCTTCGAGATATCCATGGACGGCGAGGACGTTGCCTGAGTCTCGGCCGCGCTGCGCGGGCGGTACTGGCCGGTGCGGAAGAACTCGTCGAGGACGTCGTTCTCGTTGGTAGCCACGATCAGGCGGTCAACGGGCAGGCCCATCCGCTTGGTGATGTAGCCCGCGCACACGTCGCCGAAGTTGCCTGTCGGCACCGAGAAGCTCACCTTCTGCGAGTTGCTCTCGGTCACACGCAGGTAGGTAGAGATGTAGTAGACCGTCTGGGCCAACAGGCGTGCCCAGTTAATGGAGTTGACGGCGCCGATGGCGTACTTCGCCTTAAAGTCGGCGTCGCCGTTGACGGCCTTGACCACATCCTGGCAGTCGTCGAAGACGCCATCGAGGGCAATGTTGAAGATGTTCGGGTCGTCCAGGCCGAACATCTGGGCCTGCTGGAATGGCGTCATCCTGCCAGCCGGGGTGAGCATAAACACGCGGATGTTGTCGCGGCCGCGCATCGCGTACTCGGCAGAGGAACCGGTATCGCCGCTGGTAGCGCCCAGGATGTTCAGGTGGCGGCCGCGGCGGCCCAGCTCGTACTCGAAGAGCTCGCCGAGCAGCTGCATCGCCATGTCCTTAAACGCCGCGGTTGGCCCCTCGGAGAGGTGTGCCAGCCACAGGTCGTCCTCGAGTTTGGTCACGGGGACGATGGCGGCGTCGTTAAATACGGGGGTGCGGTAGGCGCGGGCGGTGATCGCTTCGATGTCGGCGTGCGGGATGTCGTCGATAAAGAGCTTGAGCACCTCGGCGGCGAGTGCCGCGTACCCGCGCTCGGCGAGCAGTGTGCGCCAGCTGTCGAGCTGCTCGGGGCTCAGCTGCGGGTACTCCACGGGAAGGAACAAGCCGCCATCCGGGCTTAAGCCCGTGAGCAGGATGTCAGTGAACTTGTAGGTTGTGCCTGCGGTATCGCGCGTTGAAATGTAATCCACGGTTGCACAGTCTACGTGACGCACCGGACCCGCATGCCGGATTGCCTAACCGAGGGAGTACCTTGTACCGCATGCCCCATTCCAACTCCCCTGTCTCCCAGACCAACGATCCACAGCAGCGCGTCACCCGACGCGCCCTTTTTGTGTGGTTCGGCGCGGTCGCGGTGTACGTGGTCGCCATCTTGGGCCGCACGTCCTTCGGCGTCGCGGGAGTTGAGGCGATCGACCGCTTTGGTATCGACGCTTCTCGGATCGCAGTGTTCACCGCAGTGCAGGTTGGCGTGTACTCGTTGGCGCAGATCCCGACCGGGGTGCTCATCGATAGGCAGGGTCCGCGCTTCATGCTGATCGTCGGCGCACTCGTGATGGCGGTGGGCCAGATCCTGCTCGGGTTTACGTCCTCCTACCCTGTCGCGCTTGCGGCTCGCGTGCTGATCGGCGCGGGCGACGCCACGGCGTTCCTGGCAGTGATGCGTATCCTGCCGAGCTGGTTCCCTCCCCGCAAGACGCCGCTGTTTACGCAGCTGTCCACTGCGATTGGGCAGATGGGTCAGTTCCTGTCCGCGGTGCCGTTCTTGGCGCTGCTGCACGCGAAGGGCTGGCAGGTCGCGTTCGTCTCGCTCGGTGCGGTCGGGGTGCTCGTGGCGCTCGCCGCGGTGGTCGCAGTGGCGGACGCTCCCACGAAGCCTGGCGAGGAGGCTGCGGCCAAAAGCGCAAAAGTGCCGCTTCGCACCACGCTCTCGACGGTGGTGCGCTCACCGGTGTGCTGGGAGGCATTCTTCATCCACGGGTTCTCCATCTTCCCGATGATCACCTTCACCCTGCTGTGGGGTGTGCCGATGATGACGCTCGGCATGGGCCTGAACGAGCAGGAGGCCGGCACGGTGCTCATCGTGCTGACGGTGTGCATGATCGTCGCATCGCCGGTGCTCGGTGCGGTCTCTGCACGCTTGGGCGTGCGCCGTGACATGGCGGTCATCGTGCTGTGCTCGCTGACGCCGCTGATGTTTTTGTGGTTCTTTTCGACGTCCACTCCGCGCGGCTTCGGCGCGATCCTGGCGGTGGTGATCGTGATGGGCACGGTGGTGCCCGCGTCCAACTTCGGTTTCGATAACGTGCGCGAGCACGTGCCGCCCGCCATGGTGGCGACCGGCACCGGCCTGGCCAACATGGGCGGGTTCACATCCTCCATGGTGGCAGCCCAGGCGGTGGGGATTTTGCTGGACCACTCGGCAGATTCGGTGCAGTACACGTGGGAGGACTTCCAGTACGCCTGGATCGCGGTCTACGTGCTAGCAGTCCTGCTGATCGTGGGCCTGCTGGTGGCACGGGCGAAGGCGCAGCCGCAGATGCGCCGACTCAAGATCGTCGAGCAAGCGCCACCAACGAAGGCAAACTAGCGCCGCGGGGGTTCCTGGCGCCCGGTCAGGATGTCAACGACGGAGCGGATGGCGGCGTCGCCAAGCTGCGGCAGCGCCGAGGATCCGGGCGTGGAGACCGTGGTCGGCCCCTCGCCTTCGCGGGTGCGCTCGGGCACGCGCTGCTGGTGTGCATCCGTGGTGCCGGGCTCCACGGCGATGCTCAGCGTGGAATCTGCCAGTTCGAGTTCGGTGTCGGGGGTGACGCCGGCGACGCGGGCGGCGTCGACAAGCGCGACGAGGTCCGCGAACGTTGCATTATCAAGGTCAATTGAGATCTGTACAGCCATGGGCACCAGCATAAGTTATTCGAACTCGTGCGACGGCGCCTCGCCCCAGAACACCTCCTCCACCACGCGATATGCGCGGCGGGTGGTGCGCCGGTAGTCCTCCAGGAACTGCTGTTGGTGCTCCGGGCTGTAGCCCGCGGAGCCTGCGACGGGGCCGAGCTGTGTGCCCGGCGCGGGCAGCTGGTCGGTGCGCTTGCCGGTGACGAGCACGATGGCGTTGCGGGCCCTGGTGGCCATCAGCCAGGCCTCGCGCAGTTGGCGGGCCTGCTGCGGTTCAATCACTTGCGGTCGGTCGTCGTTTGGGTCGGCGAGGTAGTCGAGGGCCTCCAGCGTGGAGGTGGTGTGCAAGGCCGGGTGGGTGTGCGCGTGCATCATGGTGAGCAGCTGCACGGTCCACTCGACGTCGGCGAGCGCCCCGCGGCCCAGCTTGGTGTGGGTGGCGCGGTCCGCCCCGCGCGGCAGGCGCTCGTTATCCACGCGCGCCTTGATGCGGCGGACCTCCCTGATGTCGCGCTGGCTGGCACCCCCCGGCGGGTAGCGCACTGGGTCGATGACGCGGAGGAAGTCCGCGCCGAGGTCCCGGTCACCGGCGATGGTGACGGCGCGCAGCAGCGCCTGGCGCTCCCACACCTCGCCCCACTCGGTGTAGTAACGCTCGTAGGACTCCACCGTGCGCACCACCGCGCCAGAGCGCCCCTCGGGGCGCAGTCCGAGGTCGACCTCGAGGGGTGGGTCGGCGCTCGGCTTGGCCAGGCGCGCGCGCATCGCCTCAATGACCTTGGCGGCCCACACGGTTGCTTCGTGGTCGTTGTAGCCCTCGTTGGCTGCGGCAACCACCATCACGTCCGCGTCCGAGCCATAGCCGAGCTCCGCCCCGCCGAGTCTGCCCATCCCGATCACAGCGATGCGCGCCGGCGTTGGGCGCTCGGGGTCCTGGTGCTGGGCGCGCATCTCTGCGGCGAGCGCGGCGCGCAGAACGGCGTCCCACACGTAGGTGAGCTCCTCGCAGACCTGGCGCACCTCCATGAAGCCGAGCAGGTCGGCAGCGGCGATGCGCGCGAGCTCCGCCCGACGCAGCGAACGCGCCACCGACACCGCGCGGTCCGGGTCCTCGTAGCGCCCGGCGGCTGCGACGATCGCCTTCTCCACTTGGTCGGGCGCCGCCTCGATGAGGCGCGGACCCGAGGAGCCGTCGCCAAAGAGTTTGACCACCTCAGGGGCCGCGATGATCAGTTCGGAGGCGTACGGGCTGGTGCCCAGGATCTGCATGAGGCGCTGGCTGACCACGCCCTCGTCGCGCAGCATGCGCAAAAACCAGCTCTTATCCTCCGCCGCCTCCGAAAGCTTGCGGTAGTTCAACAGCCCCGCGTCCGGGTCCGCGGTGCCACCCAGCCAGTGCATGAGCGACGGCAGCAGGATCGCCTGCAGCTTCGCCCGGCGCGAGGTGCCCTTCACCAGCGCGGTGAGGTGGTCGTGGGCGCGCGCCGGGTGGCGGTAGCCGAGTGCGGCGAGCTGGGCCTTGACGGCGTCGGCGCTCAAGGTAGCCTCGCCGTAGCTCAGGTTCACCACCGCGCTAAGCAGCGGACGGTAGAAAATGCGTTCGTGCAGGTTGGCCACGGTGAACCGGACCTGCTTGAGGCGGGTGCGCAGCGCCTCGGTCGCGGTCGCGCGTGGGCCGGTGCGGAAGCCTGAGGTGCGCGCGAGCCACCGCAGCGCTTTCGCGTCGTCGGGTTTGGGCAGCTGGTGGGTGCGCTTGAAGCGGGTGAGCTGCAGTCGGTGCTCGAGCAGGCGGAGGAACTCGTAGGCGTCGATCAGCTTGGCGCCGTCCTCGCGGCCGATGTAGCCGCCGTCGGTAAGCACCTGGAGCGCGTCGACGGTGTTCTTCACCCGAATGCTTGGGTCGATGCGCCCGTGCACGAGTTGGAGCAGCTGGACGGCGAATTCGACGTCGCGAAGCCCGCCGCTGCCCAGCTTGAGTTCGCGCTCGCGCAGGTCTTTCGGCACGTGCTCGAGCACGCGCCTGCGCATCGCCTGGACGTCCTCGACGAAGCTTGTGCGTTGCGACGCCTCCCAGACCAGCGGGCGCAACGCCGCGATGTAGCGCTGCCCCAGCTCGGCGCTGCCTGTCATCGGGCGCGCCTTGAGCAGCGCCTGGAACTCCCAGGTCTGCGCCCACCGTTTGTAGTAGGCCAGGTGGCTGTCGACGGTGCGCACGAGCGCGCCGGACTTGCCCTCGGGGCGGAGGTTGGCGTCGACCTCGAAGAAGCACGCGGTGCCAAGCTGCATCACGGTGCTGGCGGTCTTGGTTGCCGGGGCTGTGGCTGGTTCGGCGACGAAGATGACGTCGACGTCAGAGATGTAGTTCAGCTCGCGGGCGCCGCACTTGCCCATCGCCATGATCGCGAGGCGGGAGTCGGGGTCGTCGTCGCCGTAGGTTTCGCGGATGGCGACGGCCAGCGCTGCGGTCAGAGCGGCGTCGGCGAGCGTTGTGACGTACTCGGTGACGTCGCGGTACCCCACCTCACCTGCGAGGTCGGAGGCGGCGATGCGCATCATGAGGGTGAGGTAGTGCTCGCGAAGCGGTGTGGTGGCGCTGGCGTGACGCGACCACTCCTGCCCCGCCCGGTAGGTGCCGGGGGTGGTCAGGTCCTCGCTTGCTGTGTCGCCCTCGAGGCCCGCGGGTGCGGCATCGACGGCCGCGAGCATCGTGCGGAAGAGCTCCTCGCTGCCTGGGAGCGGCTCGAGCAGGCTGCACCAGCGCTGCGGGTGCGCCACCAGGTGGTCGGACAGCGCCGTGGAGCCGCCGAGCAGCGCGAACAGCCGGGTGCGGAACTGGCCGTCGGCCGCCAGGTGGGACTGCACGTCCTGCCAGGATGGGGCGTCGTCAAGCGCGCTGAAGAGACGGTAGAGCGTGTTGAGCGCCAGGTCTGGATCGCCGGCGTCGGCAAGCGCTGCGAGCACCTTCGCATCCGTGATGCCGAGTGTGGTTAAGTCCTCGGCGGCGCGGGGGCTGGTCAGCCCGAGCTTCGCAGGGTTCGGCAAGGGTGCATCTGCAGACATGGTGTTTCCTTAAAGGTCGATGCCGCTTTCGATCTCCCACGGGGTGATCTGGGAGGTGTAGGCGTGGTACTCGTCCCACTTCGAACGCAGGAAGAACTCGAAGACCTGCTCCCCGAGCACTTCCGCCATAAACTCGGAGCGCTCCAGGTGGCGCAGCGCCTGGTCGAGCGAGTTCGGCAGGTCGCGGTACCCCATCGCGCGGCGCTCCCGGCGAGTCAGCGCGAATACGTCGTCGCGGCTTGGCTCGTCGAGCTCATACTCGCCCTCGATGCCGCGCAAGCCCGCTGCCAGCACCGCCGCGTACGCAAGGTAAGGGTTGCAGGCGGAGTCCAACGAGCGGACCTCGATGCGGCGCGAGTCCGCCTTGTGCAGGCGGTAGGTGGGCACGCGCACCATCGCGGAGCGGTTGGAAACGCCCCACGTCGCCGCGGTCGGCGCCTCGGAGCCGAACTGGAGGCGCTTATACGAGTTGACCCACTGGTTCGTCACCGCGGAGATCTCGTTGGCGTGCTCGATGATGCCCGCGATGAACTGGCGGCCCGTCTTAGACAGCGAAATCTCATCGTCCGGGTCGTGGAAGGCGTTGGTCTCCCCCTCCCACAGCGAGAAGTGGGTGTGCATCGCGGAACCATCCATGTCCGCGAACGGCTTCGGCATGAACGTGGCGTGCACGCCATTGGCTTCCGCGACAGTCTTCACGATGTAGCGGAAGGTGACCACGTTATCGGCCATGGTCAGCGCGTCGGTGTGCCGCAGGTCGATCTCCTGCTGGCCGGCGCTGGCCTCGTGGTGGGAAAACTCAGTGACAATGCCCATGTACTCCAACGCGGCGATCGCCTGGCGGCGCAACTTCGGCGCCTCGTTGCGCTTCGCCTGGTCGAAGTAGCCGCCCTTGTCCGCCGGCACCGGGTCCTCCCCAGGCATGTTCTGCTTGAGCACGTAGTACTCGATCTCGGGGCTGGCGTTGAACTCGAAGCCGAGCTCACGCGCGTGCGTCATCTGGCGGCGCAGTACCTGGCGCGGGTCGGCGTAGAGCGGGTCGCCGTCCGGCATGGTGATGTCGCAGAACATGCGGGCGGTCTGCAGGCCGGTGCCTTCGTCGAACGGCAGCGGCTGGAAGGTGGAGGGGTCCGGGCGCAACAAGGTGTCGGACTCGGAGATGCGGGAGAAGCCCTCGATGGAGGAGCCGTCGAAGCCCACGCCCTCGTCGAAGGCGGCCTCAAGTTCGGCGGGGCTCATCATGACGGTTTTCAGGGATCCGAAAATGTCAGTGAACCACAGGCGGATGAACGCGATGTCTCGCTGTTCAACCATGCGAAGTACGTTTTCCTGTTGCGTGTCCATAGTGTTGTACCCTACTGCGCCTGCGCTCGTGCCGCCGCGAAAGTGGGCGAACGCGTTAGACTTTGCGGTGACCGCACATGCTTCGTGTTGAAAGTAGGGCTTCGCCGTGGCTGCACCACATGAGTACGTAGAAATTGAGATCAAGTTAGCTGTCGACGACTCCACCGCCGTCCCCGACATGCGGCAGCTGCCGGGGGTGTCCGCGCTCGCGAGCACGAGCCACCAGCAGCTCTCCGCAATCTACTATGACACGGCTGACCTGCGCCTGACGCGCGAGAAGATCACGCTGCGCCGCCGCACGGGAGGCCCGGACGACGGCTGGCACATGAAGATTCCAGCAGGTCAAGGCCGCACCGAGCTACGCTGCCCACTGCAGGACCCGCACACGGTCCCGCAGGAGCTTGTCGACGCCGTCCGCGCCATCGTTCGCCGCCACCCGCTGCAGCCCATTGCCCAGGTGGACAACCACCGCGTGGAAACCATCCTCGCCGACGAGGAAGGCCAGCCCGTCGCCGAGTTTTGCGACGACCACGTCTCCGCCCGCTCCCTGCTACCAGGGGGTTCGCACACCACTTGGCGCGAGTGGGAACTCGAACTCACGGAGCAGGTCGCGGGTACCAACGCAGGTGCGTCCCTGCTGCGCCAGGCGGAGCGCTACCTGCTCTCCTCCGGCGCTCGCCCGTCCTCCTCGCCGTCGAAGCTGACGTCCGCACTCGGGGACTCGTTGGCGAAAGCTCCGCTGCCTCCGCACCTCACCGAGGCGCACCTGCCTGCGGATTCCCCGCTACATTCTCTGTTAACTTCCGTACGCACGCTTCGCGACACCATCGTCCACGGCGACCGCGCCGTACGCGCCGACCAGTGGGACTCGGTGCACCAGCAGCGAGTGGCAATCCGGGAGCTGCGCTCCATCCTGCGCACCTTCGACGGGCTCGTGCAGGGCGATGCGTTTTCGAAGATCGAGAAGGAACTCAAGCACGTCGCGGGCGTGCTCGGGGTGGCGAGAGACGCTGAGGTGGTGCACGCCCGGTGGTTACAGCTGCTCGACACTGACGACTCCGGCTGCATGGATGATGCTGCCGCAGCCCACCTGCGCGAGGATATGCACAGCGTGTACAAGCTCGCGCACCGCAACATCGTCAACATGTGCAACAGCGACGCCTACCTCAACCTTCTCGACGCCATCGATGAACTCATCGCGAATCCTCCCCAGGTGCGCGAGGGCATCAAGGACAACGACGAAGCCCTGGCCCGCCACGTGCGCAAGGCATATAAGAAGCTGATGAAGCGCCACGCCAAGGTCGACGACCGCTACCACGACACGTCATTGCCGCGCGCGAAGCGCGAGGCCTACGTGCACGACGTGCGCAAGGCCGCCAAGCGGCTGCGCTACGCCGCGGCCGCCACCGGCGACCCGAAGTTCAAGCGCCTCATCAAGGCCTGCAAGCGCCTGCAATCGATGCTGGGTGATTTCCAGGACTGCGCGACCTCGCGCGAGGAGCTGCTGGTGCTTGCGAAGCTGGCGCGCCAGCGCGACGAGGACGTGTTCGCCTACGGCATGTGCTTCCAACGCGAACTCCGCGACGGTGAAAAGGCACTGCGCGGCTACTTCGGCGCAATCCGCGAAGTAAAGAAGGCAGCACAGAAAGCCCTGTAAGCCCTGTTCGTGTAGTAGGGGCTACTTCTCCCAGGAAGGTGGGGTGCCCCAGTTGTCCTCGGCGGCCTCTTCCGCGTCCGCCTGCTGGTTACGCGCGGCCGCGATGCGCAGCGCATCCTCGGCTTCCTCGCGCGTCTTGTAGGGGCCCATGCGGTTTTCCCAGGACTGTTCTTTGCCCTCGGTGATCTCGCCGGTGGTCGGGTTGTAGTAGAAGTTTCCGTTCATGGCGCCCACCTTAGCGCCACGGGTATGGTTGTGCCCTATGAATGTCCAACAGGAGATGCGTGCTGCGCATGCCCACCACGCTGGCTGCGCCCCCGACCACGTGGCGTCCGCACCGGCAACGGTGGTGGTGGCTGGTGATGGCGTCGATAGTTATGGCGGAGCGAGCATCATCGGGCTTGGCCCACAGCGGGTGTGTGCCGCGGTGAGCCGCAGGTCGGACGATGTCATTTCGCTCCAGTTCACGCGTGCCGACGGCCAGGTCCTCGCCGCGACCACCACCCTGGCGGCGCTCAACGCGCCCACCGCGGGCACCGAGGAAGCGCAGCTCGCGCACCGGATTACCGGGCTGATCCATACGCTGATCCACCGCCAGGTGCTTTCCCGCGAGACCACGGGAATGGACATCTCGGTGGTCTCCCACGTCCCGCACGGAGTTGGCCTCGGCGAGATTGCCGCGGCAGAAGCCGCCATCACGTTGGCATGCGCCGGCGCCCACGACGATATCGACGCCCCTCCCCTGCGCACGAAGCTTGCGGAGGTCTGCGCACAGTCCGCCACCGCGTACGCCACGTCCAGCCCACTGAAGGCGCGCTACACCGCGGCGCTTCGCGGCCACGGCACCACGCTGAACCTTGTGGAGCAGGCAGACGGCTCGGTCACGCAGATCACCCACCCGGAGCGCCTTGGCCTGCGAATGTTCGTGGTGGCCAAGGAGCAGGCTGCGCAGCCGGACGCGTTCGCGGAGTCGATGCGGCGACGCCAGGAGTTCATCGAGACGGCAGCTGCAAACTTCGGCGTGGCCTCGCTGCGCCAACTACCGGACGCGACCGCGCGCGTGGTCCAGTGGGTGGAGGCCCGCCACACCGTTGGCGATAGTTCCGCACCGGATCCGCGGCGCGCACGCGCAGTGCTGCAGCGCTGTGAGGACGAAACGGCACGCGCACTGGGTGTGGCGCAGGCGTTGCGCTCGCAGCAGATCGATGCGCTGGTCAACGCGCTAAGCCCCCACGCGGGTGACGCCGCCGATGAGGCCCTGGCAACCCCGGCGCTGCTGAGCCAGCTCGCGTGCGAGTGCGGAGCGAGCGTCGCAAGGCCAGCCGCACCTGGGGTCTCCCAGTCGGTGCTGGCGCTGGTGCCGACGTCGAAAGCCGAAAACTTTGCCTCCCGAATGAAGGAGAACCTGCTGGTCATCCCGATCACGACGGGTGAGGTTGGCAGGATCGAAGTGTAAGGCGAATGAGCCAGCCTATAAGCCGGATTCTGTACCCGCGCCCGTAGGCGCGGGCGGCAACCATCCATCTGTGCGTCCCATTGCTGGGCGCATCAAGCAGCTACCTTCGGACTGGGCGGGCAGCCTCATCACGTCCGACGACCCCAGCCTTGCGGCTGTGGTTCTTGCCTTGCTCCCGGTGGGGTTTACCTGGCCACGCACATCACTGTGCATGCCGGTGCGCTCTTACCGCACCCTTTCACCCTTACCCACCCAGTTGCCTGGGTTGGCGGTGTACTTTCTGTTGCACTTGCCCGCGGATCGCTCCGGGTTGCTGTTAGCAACCACCGTGCCCTGTGGAGTCCGGACTTTCCTCGGTCCCCGCCAGCCACAACGCGTGTGGCGGTTCGGGGCGACGCGGTCGCCCGGCCGGCTCATTCGCACTGTGCCACTCTACAACACAGCGGCCGGTGCGCTTTATTTTCGGTGGTGGGCGACGTCGTTGACGCAGCGCACCACGCCCATCTCCCCGTAGAACTCCACCACAGAAATCGACGCCAAGTCCAGAAACAGGTGCTTGAACACTTCAGCGCTCACGTTCAGCCCCTGGCGGATCACCGACTTGATCGGCGTGGTGTGCGCCACCAAGAGGATGGTTTTGCCTTCGTAGCGTTCCTGGACGCGCAGCCGGGCACGCGTGACGCGGCGATGCAGCGATGCCAGCGACTCCCCGTTCGGCGGCGCGGTGGCGGCGGAGGCCTGCCACGCCTCGAACTCCTCGGGGTAGCGCTGCTGCGCGTCCTGCCTGCTGAGCGCCTCGAAGTCGCCGAAGTCCACCTCGCGGAAGCCCTCCTCGGTGACGATGTCCTCGTGCGCAATCCCGAGTGCGTCCGCACAGGCCTGCGCGGTTTGCTGGGCACGCGCCTGCGGTGAGGCAACGATCACGTCGATGTGCCCCATCTCGGCGAGCGCGGCCGCGGCCCGGCGCGCCTGCGCCTGCCCGATTTCGGTCAGCGGCGGGTTGGCCTGCCCGCTGTAGACGCGGCGGGCGGAGTGTTCGGTTTGGCCGTGGCGCAGCAGCACGAAGCGGGTGCGTGGGGCGTCGGTGCCGGACCAGTGGCCGGGGCTGGCGGTCTCGTGGGGCTGTGCCTCTTTTGGTGCCGCCGGGGCAACCTGCTTCGGTGCTTGCGCAGGCGCCTCGTGCGCAATGAGGCCCTTTTTGCCCTTCGCGGCGGCGTCCATGGCTACGTTGGACAGCTCGTCGGCCTTCTTGTTCTTGGCGCGCGGCACCCACGTGTACGTCACCTTTGTGCACGTGCGCGCAAGCTGTTTCGCCTCCAGTGCGAGCTGCTGCATGTCGGGGTGCTTGATCTTCCAGCGCCCGTTCATCTGCTCGACCACGAGCTTGGAGTCCATGGACACCGCGACTTCGTCGGCGCCCGCGTCGATGGCGGCCTTCAGCCCCTCGATGAGCCCGTGGTACTCCGCGACATTGTTCGTGGACTTCTTGCCCACCGCGTAGACAACTTCCGCCAGCGTCTCCCCGTCCGGGCCGTAGACGACGGCACCGCTTCCGGCGACGCCGGGGTTGCCACGGGAGCCGCCGTCGCAAAACATGGCTACCTTCATGCGCCTACTCCTGTACCTGGGTGCGCACGAGCAGTGTGCCGCAGTTCGGGCACATTGGGACCTCGTCGGCCGGGGTGGCGTTGACCTGGTTGCGCTCGGTGGCGGGCAGGGCGATGAAGCAGCCGTTGCAGGTGCGGCCGTTGAACGCGGCGGCGCCGATTTCGTCGTAGGCCTCGAGGACGTCCGCGGGCAGCTGGCTGCGCAGTGCTTCGGTGTCCATGCGCTCGCGTGCCGGGAGAGCGTCCACGGCGCGCTGCGCGGCCTCGACCTTGCGCTCGAGCCCGTCCAGGCGAGCCCCATGGTTGTCGCGGTTGTTGCGCAGCGCCGCGATCTCGTTGTGGGCCTCCTTCAGCTCATACTGCAAATCCGCGATGCGCGACTTCGTGGTGTAACGATCGTGTTGCAGGTCCTTGCGGCGCTCCTCGTCTGTCTCCGCGCCGAGCATGCGCTTGTTGTCCAGGTCGCGGCGCTTGAGCTTGCGCTCGTCTTCCTGGATGCGCAAGATCTCCAGCTCCATGTCGTCGACGGCGAGCTGCGCCGCAGACGCCGCACCGCGCATGCGCTCGAGCTCCGCGGTGAGGCGCTGCAGCTCCTTTTCCTCCTCGCTCGTGGCCTCGGGGTGGGCGGCCTGGCGGTCAGCCTTGGCAAGATTCAGTAGTACCTGCTGGAGTTCTACGGCAAGTTTCACGGGGAAGCACTGCTCCTTTACTTGGCTTGATTCGGGTGGGCGGAAACGGTCCACGGGTCCGTGCGCACCGGGATGATGCACGTTTCCACGCCTAGCGGGTTCACGATACCCTCTGCCTGCTGCGTCCACGGAAATTCACTCGCCCAGTGCGCAGTATCGATCACGGCGGGCCCACCAGCGCGCAGGGGCTCGTCGACTGGGGGGGGGCGCAGGTCCGAGGTGACATAGACATCGACGCCGAGCGCCCTCGCATCGTCAAGGAAGCTGTCGCCCGAGCCGGAGGAGACGGCGACGGTGCGCACCATCTGCTCCGGGTCGCCTGCGGCGCGCACGCCCCACACGGTCTCAGGCAGGGCGTCGGCCACGCGCTGGGTGAACTCGCGCAGGGTCATCGGCTCAGGCAGGGTGCCCACTCGCCCAAGGCCGGTGGCTCGCTCGAGCGCCCCCGGCGTATCGACGTCCACATCCCCCACCGGGCGAATCGGCCTGCCGGGCCGAATCCCGACCAGCTCCGCCAACTTGTCATTGACCCCCGGGCGCGCCGAGTCCGCGTTCGTATGCGCCGCGAACAACGCGCAGCCGCCGCGGATCAGCGTGTGCACGACCTTGCCCTTCGGCGTATTCGCCGCAACAGAGTGCACCCCGCGCAGCAGTAGCGGGTGGTGAACCACCAGCATGTCCGCGCCTTCCTCCAGCGCGCGCTCCACCACGCTCATCGTGCAGTCCAGGGCAAACGCCACCTTGTGCACGGGCTCGTCCGGGTCGCCGCAAATCAGGCCGACCTGGTCCCAGCTTTCGGCGAGTTCGGGCGGGTAGGCGGCCTCGAGTGCCGCGACAATATCTCCTACAGTCTTCGTCGTCATGGCAACTAGCCTACAAACCTGGAATGCTGGTGGGCGTGACACTCCAAACAAACCGCCCGACCGTGCTCTTTGACGTCGACGGCACCATCCTCGACTCCTTCCCAGGAATCCGCGAAGGCTTCCTGCGGGGGCTCGCCGCCATCGACGTCGCCCCGCCCGACGAAGCGTTCATCGCGAAGATCCCGGGGCCGCCCATGCGCGAGTCCTGCGAGAAGGCCGGGTGCACGCCCGCGCAAGTCGACGCCGCGATGCAGGTCTACTCCGACTTCATGAGCACCGACGGGTGGCAGCAGTTCACCGTCTTCGACGGCATGGCCGAACTCATCGCCCAGCTTGACCGGGATGGGTTCCGTGTCGGTACGGCGACGTCCAAAAGCGAAACCTTCGCCGAACTCGCGCTGAAGCGCGCGGGCATCTGGCCGCACCTGGACTTCCTCGGCGCCGCCGACCACGAGCGCGGCCGCAGCACCAAGATCGCGGTGCTGGAGTACGTCCACAACACCTTCGCAGCAAAGCGCCCCATCATGGTCGGCGACCGCACCCACGACTTCACGGGTGCCGCCCACTTCGACATCCCGTCCGTCGCCGTGACCTGGGGATACGGCGACGCCGAGGAGTGGGCACAGGCCACCCACACCGCACAAACCGCAACCGAGCTCAAGGAGATCCTCTATGCATATTGATTTCGTGTGCACCGGCAACATTTGCCGCTCGCCCATGGCGGAAGTCATCATCGCCGCCAAACTTGCCGACGCCGGCCTCGCCAACGACGTCCGCGTCACCTCCTCCGGCATCGGCGGCTGGCACGTCGGCGGCCCCGCCGACCCGCGCGCCGTCGCCGAACTCGCCAACCACGGCTACGACGGCACCCGCCACCGCGCCCAACAGTTCGGCGCCAACCAAATCGATGCCGACCTCATCGTCGCCCTCGACACCAACCACGTCTCCGAACTCATCGCCCGCGGCGTCCCCGAATCCCGCATCCGCCTGCTGCGCTCCTTCGACCCAGCCGCCCCCGAAGGCGCCGGCGTCGAAGACCCCTACTACGGCGGCGCCGACGGCTTCCAAACCACACGCGAACAAATCGAAGCCGCCGCCCCAGGTATTATCAGCTGGGTCAAAGCGCAGCTAGACTAGCCGGAGAAAGTACGGAATCTGTGAAAGCGGGAGCAACAATGCAACCTGAAACAGGTGCACAACCATGGTGGAAAACGTTTCTGACCCCCGGATGGGTCATCGTCGCCATCCTGATCGTGTTGTTCTCCTACTTCGCGTTCACCCTGCTGGCGCCATGGCAGCTCAACAAGAACGAAGCGCTCGTGGAGCGCAACGACCACATCAAGACCGCCTTCGAGCATGACCCGGTGCCGATCGGAGAGGTCGTCGACAAGCAGGGCGAACTCGCGCCCGGCGCCGAGTGGACCCGCGTCACCGCAACTGGCACCTACGCCCAAGACAGCGATGTGCTGCTGCGCCTGCGCCCCATCGACCGAACCCCATCCTTCCAAGTACTGACCCCATTCCGCCTGGACAACGGACAAAGCGTGCTCGTCAACCGCGGATGGGTCCCCGCCATCGGCTCCACCCAAGTCCCCGACATCGACGCCCCACCCACCGGCGAACAAACCATCTCCGGCATGATGCGCGTCGACGAAGGCGTACACCCCTCCGCACCCCTCAACGACCAGGGCTACACCATGGTCTACTCCATCAGCCCAGGTCAAGTCGGCGAACTCACCGACACCGCCCTGGCCAGCCCCTACGTCCAACTCCTGAGCGACTCCCCCGGCGTCCTCACCGCCATCCCGCTGCCCATGCTCGAGACCGGCAACCACCTCTCCTACGGACTGCAGTGGATCGCCTTCGGCATCATGGCGCCCGCCGGCCTCATCTACTTCATCTGGGCCGAAACGCGCGAACGCCGCCGCTTCAAAGAGGAACAAGCCGAGCTTCTCGACGCCCCCTCCGAACCCGCCGAGCCTGTTGCTCCCGCCTCCGCCCCCGCTGCTCCCGCTGCTCCCGCTCAGGCGCGGTCCCGCTACGGCACCCAACGGCGCAACCCCTGGGCCAAATCATACGAAAAGGAAGAAGAACGCTAATGCCCCACCAGCTGACCCAACGCGACGTCAAACATCTCGCCCGCTGCCTCACGCTGCTCGGTGACGCCAACATCCACCTCGACGCCGCCGCCGAACCCGCCGACATCGAAGACGCCATCCTCGACGACCTCGACGCCTTCCGCGAAGCCCCGATGACCACGCTGCTCGGCCTGCGCGGACCCCACAACGCCCCGCTCATCGACTCCGTCGTCCACAGCGTCCCCCAAACCGACAACGTCTTCGTCCACCTCCTCGACTACATCGCCCTCGCCGCCAAAGCCCTGCGCGCCGAGCTGCGCGAAGTCGCCGTCTTCCCCGACCCCGACAACATCGAAACCGGCTCCCTCCGCCTGCGCGTCGGCGAATGGGACGTCACCGACATCGATATTCCTGCCGGTTCTGCTGGTCCTGCTGGCCGCCTAGGTGTGGCCGATGCCGAGCTGGCCATCATCGGCGCCCTCATGCCCCTCGACGCCGAAGCCGTCACCTTCCAGTCCCCGCAGGGCATCGGCGTCGTCCTCGCCGACGTGGTTCCCGGCACGCCACAGGCCAGCATGCAGGCCGTCTTCACCGCCATCGAGGCGGAGCTGTAGGGGTTTCTGCGCCCGCTAGGTGTTCGCTGGGTGTTCGCTGGGCACCACATTCCTTTGCGAAAAGTCCGCGACCTGGGAAAATACACGCCCTCCGAGCCGAAATACCGGGATTTGGTGCGCTGATCTCGCACCACCTGAAATAGTTCCCACGCCCGGGAACTATTTTTCGTTTTGGGCCGGTTCCCGTCGACCACCACTCACGTCTTCCCAGGTCGCGACAGGTGTCCACAAAGATCGCTCCCGGTTTCACCGATCTTCGGGGAACTTTCCTGCGCTACCAGTCAGTTTCCATTCCGGTCGAGGTGTTAGAAGCGTGCGATGCAGGTCGCTCATTTCTGCCCAGCCTGGCCGATTTTCAGCGACCAGCATCGCACTCCATTAATCCCACGCTTTTAACCCGGCACCAAGATGCCAGAACAAAAAACGGGAGGGCCTGAACGTTAGCTGTGCACCGTAATCCGGCATGATCAAGCAACGCCATGGGGAAACGCCACCGCTGCCAACAGACCCGGACTTTAGTTCGCCCCCTCCCGTCCTCCTCCTGCAATTGAGATAGCTGAGCCTTAGAATATGGAACTCATTACATAGCCAAGAACATCTAGAAGCGTTGGATGAACCGGGCTATTACGTCCAGGTTCACAATTATGGAAAGGACAGGTCAACGCAATGGGCTGGGCAAACGAAATTACTAACGGAACAGTCTCCGGCCTGATATCGGGCCTACTAGTGGCTTTTACCCTCGGTTTTATTGAGCGAACTGCCCGCCCCCGGCTGGAGCTCCGTCGAATTGATAACGGAACAGCGCTGCTAAGAAACAACGGATTTTGTCCTGTTGTCTTTGGGGATACATTTGCTCTTGAAAAAGGAACTGATTTGATTTTTCCTAAAGATGGATTTCGAGGACATATATGCGAAATGAGTTGTAAAGGACGCGGAGAAATCGTTGTAGGTTGTGCGATCAGTCTCGGAGAATCACTTTCGCTCACATATAAACCAGTGTGGACTGACAAACCACTGTCCGCCAGACACTGGCGACGCATCCATAATCAAGCACAACAGGCAGATGTTATGGCCATTCTCGAAAGGAAGTACAAACCTTGGTGGACTTTGAATGGCTTCAAGCTACGCCTAACAAAAACAACCCCAGCGGAGTTTCTAAGTCCAACGCGGCTATGGGGCTGGAAACTGACTGAACTTCCCCTAAAACCCATGTGAAAAGCGTTCGATTGGAAAGGCGCGATGCAGATCGCGCTTTCCCGCCCGGCCCGGGTCGATTTTCAGCGACCAGCGTCGCGCTCCTTGAATCCCACGCTTTTAACCCAGCCCGGAAATGCGAGAGCAACTAAAGGGCTTCCTGCACGTTAGCTGTGCACCACAATCCAGCACAGGACAACACCGACCTGGGGAAACGCAATCCCTCCAAATGAAAACCTCGAATTTGGTGCGCCAGCCCAACAGAAAGCCAAAACATACCCCCGAAAACGAAAAAGGCCCTCCCCGATTCCTCGGAAAGGGCCTTTGACCTGGTGCGCCATGACGGGCTCGAACCGCCGACCTACTGGGTGTAAACCAGTTGCTCTTCCAGCTGAGCTAACGGCGCGCTGGGTAGAGACTTTAACAAAGCTTCTACCGATCGCAAAATTAACAACAAACGGGCAGGTAAACGCCTATTTTGGCACACCGGCGGAGCGGAGGCAGGAGCCTTGCCATTCGCCGAAGCGGTCGGCGGTGGTTTGGACCAGGCCGGCGAGTTGGGCGGATTCGGAGATGACGCCGGGTTGTACACCGCCGGGCTTGGAGGCGCCTGGGGTCATGAGCCAGATGCGGGCGTTGTCGTCGAGGTTGCGGGAGCAATCGACGAGGACGTCGACAAGGTCGCCGTCGTCTTCGCGGTACCAGAGCAGGATCATGTCGCAGAGGTCTTGTGCGTCTTCGTCGAGGAGTTGGTCGCCGATGCGGTCTTCGATCGCTTCGGAGATGGTTGCGTCGGCGTCGTCGTCCCAGCCGATTTCTTGGACGATTTCGCCTTGATTGACCCCTAGTCGGTCAGCGTATGTATCGACACCGTTGGCGCCCAACGTTCTTATTCCTCCCAATGAGATGAGTGTTGTATGCAAATATGCCGTTTAGTGTACATCTGCGGGTTACACATTACCGGACAAATATGCGACGGCCGTCGGGGGCCCTCGAGTTTTGTGACGTTCAACGCAATTGGCTGAAACCACGTATCCTGTTTTGCAGGTTTTCATTCCCGCCTGTGCCTCGCTGGTTACAGGCCCGAAACGTTAGGAGGACGTTCCTTGGCTGAACACAATAATGACTCCAACATCCCGTTGATCCGCGAGGGTGTCGCTTCGTATCTGCACGATACGGACCCGGAAGAGACCCAAGAATGGATTGACTCGTTTGATGGGATTCTGGACCAGTCCACGCCGGAGCGTGCTCGATTTTTGATGCTGCGCCTGTTGGAGCGTGCGTCGGCGAAGCGGGTGGATTTGCCTGCGTTGTCGTCGACGGATTTCGTGAACACGATTCCGACGAAGATGGAGCCGGAGTTCCCTGGCGATGAGCAGATTGAGAAGCGTTACCGCCGTTGGATGCGTTGGAACGCGGCGATCATGGTGCACCGCGCGCAGCGTCCGGGTGTGAAGGTTGGTGGCCATATTTCCTCGTATGCGTCGGCGGCGGCGTTGTATGAGGTTGGTTTTAATCACTTCTTCCACGGCAAGGACGCTGAGCAGGGCGGCGACCAGATTTTCTACCAGGGTCACGCTTCCCCGGGCATGTACGCGCGTGCGTTCCTGGAGGGTCGTCTGACGGAAGACGATCTGGATGGTTTCCGTCAGGAACATTCGCGTCCGCAGGGTGGTCTGCCGTCGTACCCGCACCCACACGGTATGAAGGACTTCTGGGAGTTCCCAACGGTCTCGATGGGCTTGGGCCCGATGAACGCCATTTACCAGGCTCGCTTTAACAAGTACTTGCAGGATCGTGGCATTAAGGACACGGATCAGCAGCACGTGTGGGCGTTCCTCGGCGACGGCGAGATGGACGAGCCGGAATCGCGCGGCCTGCTGCACATGGCGTCGCTGTACGGCCTGGATAACTTGACCTTTGTGGTCAACTGCAACTTGCAGCGTCTCGACGGCCCCGTCCGCGGCAACGGCCAGATCATTCAGGAACTGGAGGCCTTCTTCATTGGCGCTGGCTGGAATGTGATCAAGGTTGTGTGGGGCCGCGAGTGGGATGAGCTGCTGGAGAAGGACAAGGACGGTGCGCTGGTCCACGTCATGAATACCACTCCGGATGGTGATTACCAGACGTTTAAGGCCAATGATGGCGCGTTTGTGCGCGAGCACTTCTTCGGCCGCGACGAGCGGACGCTGAAGCTGGTCGAGGACATGTCGGATGAGGAGATCTGGGCGCTGCGCCGCGGCGGCCACGACTACCGCAAGATCTATGCAGCGTACAAGCGTGCGCTGGAGACCAAGGGCAAGCCGACGGTCATTTTGGCGCACACGATTAAGGGTTACGGCCTGGGCCACAACTTTGAGGGCCGCAATGCGACGCACCAGATGAAGAACCTCACACTGGAGGACCTGAAGCGCTTCCGCGACAAGCAGGGCGTGCCGATCAGCGACGAGGAGCTGGAGAAGGATCCGTACCTGCCGCCGTACTACCACCCGGGCGAGGACGCGCCGGAGATCAAGTACTTGAAGGAGCGCCGCGAGGAGCTCGGCGGGTTCTTGCCGGAGCGTCGTGTGAAGTTCACGCCGCTGGAACAGCAGCAGGACTTTGAGAAGGCTTACAAGGCCATGTTCAAGGACTCGGGTAAGCAGGAAGTTGCCACGACGATGGCACTGGTGCGTACCTTTAAGGCGTTGATGCGCGATAAGGAGATCGGGAAGCGAGTGGTGCCGATCATTCCGGATGAGGCGCGCACGTTCGGCTTGGACTCCTGGTTCCCTACCCTGAAGATTTACAACCCGCAGGGCCAGAACTACGTCCCAGTGGACCATGACCTGCAGCTGTCCTACCGCGAGGCGACGGACGGCCAGCTCCTGCACGAGGGCATCAACGAGGATGGTTCCTCGGCGTCCTTCATCGCGGCCGGTACGTCCTATGCGACGCACGGCGAGCCGATGATCCCGATGTACATCTTCTACTCGATGTTCGGTTTCCAGCGCACGGGCGACAACTTCTGGGCCGCCGGCGACCAGATGGCGCGCGGTTTCATCATCGGCGCGACTGCTGGCCGCACCACCCTGTTTGGTGAGGGCTTGCAGCATATGGATGGTCATTCGCCGATTTTGGCGTCGACAAATCCGGCGGTGGTCACCTACGATCCTGCCTTTGCGTACGAGATGCCGTACCTGATTTCCAAGGGCATCGAGCGCATGTACGGCGACGGCCACGGCGAGGACGTGATGTACTACATCACCGTCTACAACGAGCCGACGCACCAGCCGGCGCGCCCAGAGAACCTTGACGTTGAGGGCCTGCACAAGGGCATCTACCTTTTCGACGAGGGCGAGAAGCACGAGCACAACGTGTCGCTGCTGGCGTCTGGCATTGGTATGCAGCAGGCGCTTCGCGCGCAGAAGATCCTGCAGGAGGACTACAACGTGGGCGCCTCGGTGTACTCGGTGACGTCCTGGGGGGAGTGTGCGCGCGACGGTGCGCGTGTGGCCAACGAGCAGCTGCTGCACCCGGGCGAGGACGTCGGCGAGGCGTTCGTCACCCGTCAGCTGAAGCAGACGGAGGGCCCTTACGTTGCGACGTCCGACTTCGCCACGGACCTGCAGGAGCAGATCCGCCCGTACGTGCCGGGCCAGTACTTGGTGCTTGGCGCGGATGGGTTCGGTTTCTCGGATACGCGTGAGTCGGCACGCCGCTACTTCAATATTGACGCCGAGTCGATGGTGGTTGCGGCGCTGATGGGCCTGGCGAACGAGGGCAAGATCGAGATGGATGTTGCCGCGCAGGCCGCGAAGGACCTGAAGATCGACGACCCAACCGAAGCCTAAGGGCTAGCGCGGGAGGTACGGGGCGAGCGCCGGAATGTTCGGCGCCAACGCTGCGAACAGCGCCCCGACCACCGCGAGCGTAGAGAGCACCCCTAGCGTGATGACGAGCGCCCTCGAACCCGAGGAGCCGTTCGAGTCCGCTGGGGGTGTTTGCGGTTGCGTCGGCTCTGGCGGGTTGGGGCCGTCGTGGCTGATCCGGAGGTAGGCGTTGCGGGTGGTGCCGTCTTCGAAGGTGGCTCGGACCGTGACGGTCGAGGGGGTGCGTGCGGCGTCGGTGGCGGTGCCGCTGACGGTGCCGGTGACGGGATCGATGGAGAGGTCCCACCCGGTGGGTGGGTCGATGAGCTCGAACTTCGCGTCGGTTGGGAGTTCGACGCGCTCGCGAAGATTAAACGGTGTCGCTGTGAACGATGTACCGTGGGCGACCTCGACTGGTTTGTAGACGGGCTCGTAGATCAGGCGCTGATCGGCAACGAGCGAGACCGGCACGCTGATGTACTCCGTGGTCCCGTCTGGGTATTTCACACCGATGTCGAGTGTGCGGGTGTTTTCGCCGCGCTGGACTGTGGTGCAACTCGGTGCGTGGAGCTGCCCGGCTTCGACTTGGTCGCAGTTGAAGAACTGGAGGCGCACGACGAGGGTCGTGTCGTTTTCGATCGTGGCAACGATGGGCACTCCTTGCGTTTCTCCCCCGCCTGCGACCCAGAACGTTGTCCCCTCCGGCGCTCCGGTCGGGGTGAAGCGTGTGCTCTCTGTGTAGAGCTGACCTGGGACCAGCGGTACGTAGCGGGGCTCGGTATGGAAGGTGGGCTGGTAGCGGTCAGCGTCCTTCACGTCAGTAGCCACCGCGTGAGGAGCACAGGCGATGGCGCAGGTTGCGGCGGTGGCGGCGGCAATCAGTTTGTAATTCATGGGTTATTTCACGTCTTCGGTAATACGTTGGATGAGTCGGTTGATGGCGGTGCTGACGGCGCCGGGGGCGTCGAGAGGCGGCATGTGGCCGCTTTCGGGCAGTACTTGCATGTAGGCGTGGGGCCAGATCTCGTGGAGTTTCGCGCTCTGGGAGACGGGGGTGACGGCGTCGTGGTCGCCGACGAGGATGTAACCGGGGATGGTGGCAAGCACCTCGCCGGTGTCGAGTTCCGAGTGGTGCAGCAGGTCCTCGAAGTAGCCTGCGTAGGTTTCCAGCGGTGTTTCGCGGATCATGGCGGCGTGGAACTGGACCAGCTGGTAGCTCATGGGGCGGAAGTAGAACCCGAGCGCCAAGATCGGGGTGAGCATGTCGGTGACGACTTGCCGCACGCCTTCCGCGAAGTGCGGGGTCACGGCGACGACGCCTTCGATGAAGCGCCCGATCGGCCCGGCCAGGATCTGCGGCAGGCCTTGGACGGTAAAGGGTTCGACCGCGCTGGAGATCTGCACCGAGCCCGCGAGGTTGAATTCGTGGTGGTAGCGCCGCATCATCGAAAGCGAAATCGGTCCGCCGAGTGAGTGCCCGACCACGATGGCGGGGCCGCGCACGTTGCGCTCACGCATGACGGCGGCGACGTCGTCGGCGGCGGCGTCGATAGTTAAGAGTTCGGGGTCGACTTTGCCGGTCTGCCCGTGCCCGCGCAGGTCAAGCAACAGTTGGCGCACCCCGTGGCCTGCGACGTCTTCGGTTTGCAGGAAGAACTCTTCGGCGGCGATGTTGAAGCCGTGGACGTAGACGACGGTGACGGCGTCGGGATCCTCGGGGCCGAGTTCGTACCAGTGGACGTTGATGCGCTCTCCTCCGTCCTCGACGGTGAGCACGCCTTCGCGGTCCGGCTTGAGCCCGTACTCGCCATCGCCAGTGTGCAACAGTTCGCGGGTTTCCACGAGCTGTCGGCGCGCTTTGGGCGTGAGCGATCGGAGGTAGGCAACTGTTTGCAGCATGCTTCCACCTTATTATGTGGGTATGGAACTCTCACAACGCCTAGATTTAAGCGCCCTCAAGCTTGACGACGCCCCCTCCGACCCCACCGCGAACACCGAGGATGCCTCCGCGTTCGCTCAGCTCACGCGCCTGATTGAGCGCGTGACCGGCGAGGACGCTGAAGCGCTGGACCGGGAGACCACGCTGGATGGCGCCGGGTTGGCGTCGTTAGATCGTATCGAGCTTGCGGTGCGCATCGAGCAAGAGCTTGGCGTGCCGATTGACGAGGAAACCTACCGGCAGCACTCGACGCTGGGTGAGCTGTGCGCCTACATTGAAGGGCACGAGGACTACAAAGGAGCGTAGCGTGACTATTTCCTATCTCACCGACATGGACGGCGTGCTGCACAAGGAAGGGCAGATGATTCCCGGCGCGGACGCCTTCATTCAGCGCCTGCACGAGGAATCGATTCCGTTTATGGTGCTGACGAACAACTCGATGCAAACCCCGCGGGACCTCTCGGCGAAGCTGGTCCGGATGGGCTTGCAGATTGAGCCGGAACGGATTTGGACATCCGCGACTGCCACGGCGACGTTTTTGTCGCAGCAGGTCGGAGAGGGTTCGGCCTACGTGATTGGTGAGGCCGGGATGACCACGGCATTGCACGAGGCCGGGTGGATCCTGACGGACCAGGATCCGGACTTTGTGGTGCTGGGTGAGACGCGCACCTATTCGTTTGAGGCGATCACGACGGCCTGCAACCTGATCCTGAAGGGTGCGCGGTTCATCGGCACGAACCCGGATCTGACGGGACCGGGCCCGAACGGCATTCTCCCGGCGACGGGCGCGGTGGCTGCGATGATTACGTCGGTGACTGGGATGGAGCCGTACTACGTGGGCAAGCCGAATCCGGTGATGATGCGCTCGGCGCTGAACAATATCGGCGCGCACTCGGAGCACACGGTAATGATTGGTGACCGGATGGATACGGACGTGAAGTCCGGCCTGGAGGCCGGCATGCGCACGCTGCTGGTGCGCACGGGAATTTCGGACGACGCCGAGATCGCCCGCTACCCGTACAGGCCAACGAAGGTGATCGATTCCGTTGCCCAGCTTGTGGACGTCATCACCGATCCTTTCGGCGACGGCGCGTACAGCTAGCCCTATCCTGCCGCTTCGATGCTGGCGCTGAAGCCGTACTCGGCGGCTAGCGTCGCGAGCGCGTCCGCGAAGCTGCGCGTGACGTCCGGGGTCGCGCGGAAAGTTTCGCGGCACTGGTAGGTGCCGGAGGCGTCGCGACGCCAGCGGGTGAACCAGGCGTCGTCCCAGAGTGCTTCCTGGTTGACTGGCGCGTCCGGGAGCATGAGCAGGAGCTCTTCGACGCGCATACGCGCTGCGGCGGGCATGTCCTGGATGCTCATGACGGAGGTCGTCGGCGCGGCGCAGACAGAGCGCCACGTACGCGGGGCAACGAGAGTTGTTGTCATTTGTGGGGACCCTTCTGTGTGTGACAGTGCGGCGCACGCGCCCGGTGACTAGCCGGTTCCGCGCCCGCTGACTAGGCGGGCACATCTTCGTGCGAGACGAGGTTCGTCTTCCCCAACGGCCTCTCACATCACTTTGCATGACACGAGACACACCGAGCAACCCTCAACAACTGGTTGATCCCCCTGTTTACTGAAGCTCTACTTGAGGGTCAGGAGCTACCTGGCTGCTACCCCAGCGCCTTTACTGCGTCGAGCACCATGTCCCAGAAGCGTTCGGCGTCGAGCTTCGTGGCCACGGAGGTGTGGCAGTCCGCGGGCGCGGGGCTGCGGAAGTCGGCCACGGTGCGCCCGGTGGTGAGCAGGCCCTGCGTCTCGACGTCCACCGGTACCTTGACCGTCTCCACCACAGTTGGGTCGATGAGGTAGGCGACGCAGCATGGGTCGTGGACTGGCGGGTCATCAAAGCCCTGGGCGTCCTGGTAGTTCTTGCGGAACGCACCGAAGAGCCCCACTACGAAGTCGCCGACGTTCGTGCCCAGCGCAGCGAACTGCTCCTCGACCTCCTTCGTCGCCAGCGCCTGGTGTGTCAGGTCAAGGCCAACCATGACGACGGGCCACTTCTCGTTGAAGACGATATGGGCGGCTTCCGGGTCGACGATGATGTTGAACTCCGCGCTTGGCGTCCAGTTGCCGGTGCCATACGCCCCACCCATCAGGACGACCTCCTTGACGCGCTCGACGATGCGCGGCTCCAGCCGGGCTGCAAGCGCGATGTTAGTCAGCGGGCCTGTAGGTACCAGGGTGACGGTCCCGGCGGGCTCGTTCATGATCGTGTCGATGATGAACTGCACACCGTGCGTCTCCTGCACCGACAGCGCCGGCTCGGGAAGCTCGAAGCCGTGGATTTCCATGCCGGTGTCGCCGTGGATGCCCTCGGCGGTTTCCACCTCGCGCAGGATCGGCCGGGTCGCACCCGCGTACAGCGGAACGTCCGTGAGCTTTGCGACGGTCAGCACCTGCGCCGCGTTACGCGTGACCTTCTCCAGCGTGTGGTTGCCACCGACGGTGGTCACGCCTAGGAGTTCAATGTTTGGGTTTCCGGCTGCGAGCAGGATGGCCACGGCGTCGTCGTGGCCTGGGTCGCAGTCGAGGATGATCTTGGTTGTCATTTACTGCACCTTCTTTCGTGCCGCGTCTTCTGCGGCGATCGTGTCAGGAAGCGATTCGGGGCGCGGGATGAGGAACGACGTACAGAACGCGCCGATGAGCAGGACCGCGCCAGCGATCATGCCGGCGCGGTAGCCGCCGTTCTGGTCGGCGAACGTGGCCACCACCGCGAAGATCACGGTGAAGGAGATACCGGCGCCAAGGTTGAACGCGCCCGCGTTCAGGCCAGGCAGGTAGCCCTGGTTCGTCTTCGGCGCCAGCACCACGTGCAGCGACCCGAGCATGATGTTCGCGATACCCGCGTAGGTCACACCAGCGGCAACCGACAGCGCCAACAGCAGGCCCTTCGTCGGGTTGGACACCACGAACGTGCCGAACACCACCGACAGGAACGCACCGGCGATCCCGATCTGCAGCATGAGCTTGTAGCCCACCCGCCCGGCACAGAAACCGGCGATCGGGCCGAACACCAGGCCGGCCAGCGCGTACGGGGTCAGCGTCCACCAGGACACCACGCCCGCCGACATCCCAGGACCGAACGTTTCGTCCTGAGCAAGGTTCGGGACCAGGCCGTTCATCACGGCGAAAATGCCGGTCATGGTCAGGGTGGTCGTCGTCAAGAGCGCCCACGTGCGCCGCTCCTTGAGCAGGTGCGGGGCGACCAGCGGGTGCTCCGTGGAGGACTCGATGCGCCAGAACACCACCAGCGCCACCGCGCCGACCGCGAGCAGAACAATAACCATGAACCAGTTCGCGGCGGCCAACGCACCGGCCTCGTTCAGCGCGGTCAGGATCGCGCCGACGGCCACGACCAGCGGGACCACACCCTTCCAGTCCATGGCGTAGCCGGCGTCGGACTTCGTCTCACGCACGCCGAAGTGCACGGCAAACACCGCCACGACCGCGAAGACGCCGATCACCCAGAACAGAGAGCGGAAGCCGAAGGCAGCTGTGAGCCAGCCGCCCATGATGGCGTCGATACCCGCGATACCACCGTTAATCGAGGTCAAGATGCCAATCAGCAGCGCGAACTGCTTCTCTTCGCGCACCTCCTGGCGCAGCATCACGGACGTCAGCGCGACCGTCGGCCCCGACACGCCCTGAATGACGCGCCCGATGAACAGCATGGTGACATTCGCCGCCAGCGCCGCAACCACCGAGCCAATCGCGGTGACCACCATCATGCCCACCAGCACTTTTCGACGCCCAATCAAATCTCCCCACCGCGGCATAAACAGGGAAAACAGGGCTGCAGCGGTAAAGAACGCGGTCTGCGTCAACCCGATCTGGGAGGTGGTGGCGTCGAGTTCGCGCTCCATCGTCGCCAGCGCGGGCGCCAGCATGGACGCGTTCAGCTGGAACGCGAAGACGGCGGTTAACAGGGCAAGCATGAGGGGCCAAACCTGGCCGGGCGGCAGGCGGTGGCCTGCTTCCGGGGGTGGCGTGTGTGTATCGTGCATGCCCCCGAGTCTAAAGCAGGGCGTTCCAGATGGCAGTGTTCGTTTCCTGCCACAAGGGCTTGGCCCACTCGCCGAACTGCTCGTCAGTGAGCGCGACCATGGCTTGGCCCTGCGCAACCCACAGATAGGTCCCCGCCATACCGAAGTGCCCCACCGTGTCGGCCGGCATGGTGTCCCCCGTCCAATGGGGGGACTTGTCCCCCTTAATCTCAAATCCGAGACCCCACGGGCATGGTTTTTGCATCCCGTAGCCTGGCACCACCCCACGCAAGTCCCCGAACTGGTTGCGGAACGCCTCCGCGACGGTGTCCGGGTGCAGCAGTGTGGGCTGCAGCAGTTCCGCGGCGAACTTGCTCAGGTCCGCGACGCTCGCGCGCGCCCCGTGGCCCGCGGAGCCCTCCAGCACCGCCGTCTCCATCCCGAGCGGCGCAAAGACTCCCTCGCGCAGGTACTCCGGGAACGCGATGCCGGTGGTTTCCTCCACGAAGACCGCGAGAATCTCATAGCCCGCCGAGGAGTAAATCCGCCGCTCCCCGACTGGCTTCTGCGGGCGCCTGCTATCAAAACCGACGCCGCTGGCGTGCGCCAGCAGGTGCCGCGCCGTGGAGCCTTCCGGCCCGCACGGGGTGTCCAGCTCGAAGGCGCCTTCCTCCACCGCCAGCAGCACCCCGTACGCGGCGAGCAGCTTGGTCACGCTCGCCAGTTCAAACACACGGTGCTGGTCCCCGTAGGTTTCTTCACACTTACCGACGAGCGCCGCCGCGCAGTGTTTCACCGGCCAGGATGCAAGGTGCTCTTCTAAAATCATGCCCACATGATAGCTACTTGCGCACCCACTCGACGCGCACGTCGTAGTCCTGCATCGCGGTGCCCTGCTTGAGCGCCTCCGCGTGCGATGTCATCAGTTCCTCCACGCGCGTGTGCGCACGATCCAGCAGCCCCTCCTTGACCGCGCGGTCCGCCGCACGCGTCTTCTCCTCGGCGAGGAAGCCAGTGACGTCCTCCACCTTGACCTGGTTGAGCGGGTTCATCGACTGCTTGTACACCTGCACGCTCTTATCGTCGATCTCCGAGGAGGTCACGCTCACCTCCGGGACTCGCACCGTGATGGTCTGGGCGGCGTCGTCAATGTTGACGCCGATCGCCTCGACGTCCGCGATGCCCGCCTTGACGGTCCCGCTGTAGCTCAGCAAGAAGTTGCGCCCGGTCAGCGGCACTTTCACACCCGCGAGCTCAAGCCCCTTATTGTCGTAGTTGCCCACGTTCGAGTACGCATACTCCTCAACCGAGAGCTCCCCCACCTGCCTAAACGACGCCCCTATCGACGCCTCACTGATCTCCTCCCGACCGACCTGCAGGCCGTTCGGGACCACAAACTTCAACACCGCAAACGCGGTGACCAACGCAATCACCAGCGCAGTAAGCACCAGCGCGCCTACTCGAAATCCTCTTTTTCCACGCTGCAAGACTACAGCGACACGTTACCGCCCGATCTCATCGGGGGCACAGACCCGAATCTTGTCAACAAACTGCTGTGGCGCACCACGGCCTCGCAGCGCGTCACCGTTGTAGCACGCGGAGTTCAGCCCGCGCTTCGACGTCCCATCCGGCAGCAGCGCCACCCAGCGATCCCCCTTGCGCTCAAACGGCACAATCCAGTCCGACTGCTTCTGCCCCGCCACGGCCCACTGACCCTCGCAGTACAGCACAGTCGTCCCGGTCACGCCTGGCCAGCCCGGCATCGCCGCATCAAAGGCCTGCGGAGAGCACTTATTTATCGACGCCCCTCCGAAGCCCAACGCCGCCAACCCCGGCACCGTCGACGACAACCCCGTCAGCCCAGCAACCACCTTCGGGTCCACGTTCGGGATCAGCCCCTGCGACACCGCGAACGCAGCGCCCGCACCAACAGCGGCCAGGACACCAAGCGTGATCCCCGCAATTGCAGCCGGGCTCAGTTCCTCGCCGTCGGAGCTGCCGGAGCTGCCATCCTTCGTTGTCGTCTGCTGCGCCCCTTGCGCATTCTCCCCCGCCGAGTTCTCCTCCGACCACGCGACAGGCGCCTGGACGGCCGACACGGACACAGCCGAAGCAACAGTGAGTGCAAGCAGTGAGTGTTTCATAGCGCCCACCCTACATACCGCCCACCTTCCATGTCCACGAAACACGCCCCCACCTGGCGATTTTTCAAATCCCAACATCCGGGTTAAAGTATTGCTCGTTGCTTTCAAGCACATATTCCTCCATAGCTCAGTTGGCAGAGCATTCGACTGTTAATCGAAGGGTCACTGGTTCGAGCCCAGTTGGAGGAGCAACTACAACCCGAGGCGTTGCCTCGGGTTTTTGCGTTTCAGACTAGCGGGTCGGCAGACGGAGGCTCCACTCTCGTCGACCTACTCCGGTTGACCAACGCAGGTCAGCGCAAAATCGACAGAATAGCCCCAAATGATCGAAATCGCGCTGGCCTGCGTTGGTCGACGCTATGAGGTCGACGGGAGCAACGGGCACCCTTTCATAAAAGTCACCGCGATAACCCTCTTACCCCGACCGATGTAACAGTTCGAGTGATATTATTACTAAAGTGTGAAAATATCACACGGAATGTTACATAAAGGAGTAACGATGCCCCATCCCCGCCAAGACAACGCCCTACTAGTGCGCCGTATCCACAAGCAGCTAACAAAGCAGCACGACGAGCTACGCGAAGCAGTCGGTGTCGCGCTGGACTACCGCCGAAATCTGCCCTACGTCGATTACCTCGATGAGTACCCAGGGTTAGACCGTGAAGCCATGCTCGTAGCACTGCATCGGCAGTTCCGCGAGAGCGGACTCGGAGGTCTTAAACTCTGCGAAGCATCAGGGTTTCCCACCCGCCTATGGTTTGAGAACGACGACGCCTTCCTGGTGGTGCGCCGCAAGAAAGGATTCCGCAACTCCCCCATAGAGACCCCGGACCAACCCTTAATCGAAAACAAACGCCGTATCGTATTGTTCTGGGAGTTCCCGAAGCCGGAGACGGACTCGATTACCAAGTTTTCGATACAACTCTTCGACGGCGAAGGCACCCTTGAAGAGGCAAGGAAACTATCGCAAGAATTCCAGCTACTTACTCCCAACGAGAAGATCACCGAAGACAAGTTTTACCCAACACGCGCCGACGAACAAGAGTTCAACTTCGGCACCTAGAAAGCACCAGCTACATGTCCACTGCAAGCACAAACCTCAAACACATCAGAATTCTGCTTGGCTACACGCAAGGAGCCTTCGCCGCAGAGCTCGGGGTTTCGCAATCAACGCTTAGTAGCGTCGAACGCCAACGACGCAACCTGTCGCCACGGCTCCTGACTACCGCGCAGTTTGTCACCAAGGTTCCCCGCGAGTTCTTTGAAGAACCCATCGACTACTACGACTCACCGGACCTCCTGTTCCGAACAGCACGACTAGGGCAACCCGAATCGGAGAAAATCGCCACCGCGTTCTCGATTACCGAGCACTACCTCAAACGCCGCTTCCCCGACCAAACCAGCAGCCTGCCAAAGCTAGACCTGCCTGATCAACCACTAGACCAGATCGTCATCGAAGAAGCAGCCGCCCGCACCCGCGAACACCTACAACTCGCACCCGATACCGCTATCGGCAACCTGACAGCAGCACTGCACCAATGCGGTGTGATCGTCACATCACTTCCCGACGACGTTGTCGACGGCACCAACTTCGACGGCGTTTCCACCCCCACAGCAGCACCTCTGCGCGTCATTGCCCTCAACCGGCAACGTAGCGGCGACCGATACAGGTTTAGCCTTGCCCACGAACTCGGCCACCTCATCCTGCACACCGCAACAACCCGGCGCGACCTCCCTGTAATTGAGACTGAAGCCAACCAATTTGCGGGGGCATTGCTGATGCCCCCGCAGCTTGTCGCTGACAACGTCACACCAGAGGCGACGTTGTCTGACTATGCGCACCTGAAATCGCAGTGGGGCTGTTCTATTCAAGCGATTGTGCGACGAACCCATGAGCTCGAGCTGATTGACTACAAGCGCTACCGGAGTTTGCGCATGCAAATCTCCGGGCGCGGCTGGCAAGTTCACGAGCCTGTCCACGTGCTGATGGAGAACACCTTCGTCGATCCGGTTGATCTCACAGAGTTGACTCGCCTTAGCGCTGAGGCGGCGCCCGTGGAGTCACAGATTGCGAGCGTGACGCAATTGCCAACCACGCACCGCAAATAAGGAGATACCGTTGACGTCTGATTTCATTGCGCTGCTGGACATGGCTAGCGAGCTCGGCGTGTAGGTCGATGTCGATGACGCTGTATGGCTCGCAGGTGACGCTGGTGGCTAGTTCCCCAACTACGACCTGATTCTGCTTGCGCCCGGTCTGCGCCCAATCGAACGGCGCTACGCACTTGCACACGAGTCGGGGCACGCTACCCACGGGCGCCACGCAGGGATGAGCGAGTCGCTCCATGCCCGCCGAGAACGACAAGCTGACCAATTCGTTGCACCCCTGCCTGTCTCCCCGCTAGAGGCCGAGCTATGTGAACGCCTCTATCGGCACAACCCGAACCTGCTCGCACAAAACTAGACGCCACAACCTACGTTGTCACCACCTGGCAAGACCTTGATAGCGACCACGCAATCAGACAAAGACAACAAGCATAACCGCGAAACCTGCCTACTTGATCGAAACTGTAATACTTCTCTGAAAGCCATGAATAAACGCATCTACCTCTACGCCGACGAAACCGGAAACCTTGACTACGACGGGACACCGAACCCACAAGGTGGCGGAGCATCAACCTACTTCGGCTTCGGAACCGCCACATTCCAGCACGACACACACGGAGACGACCTCCTACAGGGTCTCCACCTACGCGCTAGTCGCTCCAAAGAAGGAATTAAGCTCACCCGCGGATTCCACGCCGTCGACGACTCTGCTAGAACGCGAAACGAAATGTTCAGCCTCATCCAAAAGCAAGCGCCCCGCTTCGATACAACCTTCCTGTACAAGTCAAACGCATACCCGCACATCAAAGATGCTGGACCAATGGGTCTCTACAAGACAGCCTGGTACTTACACCTCAAAGAAATCGCCCTCCAAGTTTCCGAGCCTCAAGACGAGCTGTTCGTCATTGTGGCAGAGTTCGGTACCAAAGGAATCAGAGAAGCTGCGCGACAAGCAGTAGAAGAAGTGTGCAGTCAGATACAGCGAAATATCACGCTATGTGTGTGGACCGCGCCCTCAGCGTGGGGATTGCAAGTAGCTGATTACGGTCTTTGGGCTGTGCAGCGGCATTTAGAAGGTAAGAAATGCACATGGTTTGAGCCGTGCATTAAACCGACGCTTGCGAGTTTGTTCCTTCCATGGGGGCGCCCATAAAACATAGAGAAGCTGGCTATCTCACCTATCGGGGTAAGAAGTCCTCCCCTGGAGGACTTATCGCCAGCATTGCCCTGATCATAACCAATAATGTCCACCGATTCAAGAGTTTTATGTGATGGTTCATACACAAACCGCTTCGCCTTTTCCATCTGCATGAAATCACTCTCCGAGCTCCAGGTTGTTCGCACACCCCATCGCTGATAAGGATGGCTCGACCTCGTGCGGTGGACCAGAGCTTGGTGAAAACGAAGAACGACTAAAACGAGGTGAAGCCGCCATTGACTGGCTCAGGGGAAAGCTTGCAAGACAGCGAATTAGCGAAAAACATGTAAAGAGCTTTTACAAAAGCCCACAGGCTTCATACCTCCACGGCGACGAGTGAGGGATTGCAACCACCCTCTTGCAACATGCCATTTCAGGCTTTTCCAATGTTTATGACATGCTGTACACATGAGAAAAACAACTATCGCAGCAGCCCTCGCCTGCTCGCTCGCGCTCGGTGTCGCAGCACCAGCACACGCCGCTCCTGAAAGTCCTGTCCCGACAACCACCACAACCTCCAAGCCGGAGACCCCTTCAGAAGGGCTTTCCGACGGCGCCATCGCCGCCATCGCAGTCACAAGCATCCTCGCGGTACTGGGCATCGGCGCTGGTGCTACGTTCTGGGCGGTCCAGCAACGCATCATCCCGAATCCACTGCCAGGCATTATCCCTGGACCACCAGCAAAGAATCCTGCCCCGAAGCCAGCTCCTGCTCCAAAACCAGCACCGAAACCCGCACCGGCACCGAAGCCGGCCCCTGCCCCAAAGCCAGCCCCGGCTCCAGCTCCGAAGCAAGCACCCGCGCCGGCACGCAGTGGCAAGCTGCCTGCCAATGGCCACTACAAGTCCTGCGCAGAAGCTCGCCGCGCGGGTGTCACCCCCATCTACAGCCACGAGCCTGGCTACCGTTCGAAGCTCGACCGTGACGGCGACGGCGTCGCCTGCGAGTAGTCCGACCCGCAGCAGACGCAATTCTGTTCACAAAATCCCGACTCAGCTTTCGACGACACCTTCCACCCCACCGCATCCCATCACGCCCATCCCAACTAAGACCAGACCGTCCCCGCTATACTGCTTCAAATGTCCAGAAGTTCGCATCGTGTCACGCTCGCGGATATCGCGAAGCACCTCGGCGTCTCCACTGCCACGGTGAGCCTCGCACTCAACGGCAAACCCGGTTCGCGTATTCCGGAAGAGACAGTGCGGAAGGTCCGGGAGGCGGCCCGCGAGCTGGGCTACCGCCCAAACACCTTGGCGCGGGCGCTCAAGACTGGACGCACGCACACGATTGGTTTTCTCTCCGACGAGGTCACCACTACGCGTTTCGCCTCTCCAATGATTACGGGGATCGTGGATGAAGCCGAACGGCTTGGCCACGCGGTGATGATGGCGGAAACTGGCCACCGTTCGGATCGGTTTGCTCCGGCGTTGCGGACGTTGGAGTCGCGGAACGTGGATGGCGTCGTGGTCGGGCTGATGGCTTCGCGCGAGCTTGATCTGCCAAAGACGAACTTGCCGCTTGTGATTTGTAACGGCCAGGCTGGCGACCTTCCTGCGATTTTGCCCGACGACTATGCGGCGGGCAGGGACGCGATTGAGTATTTGGTAGCGCGGGGGCACCGTTCGATTGCGTTGATCGGCAGGTTCCCAGAGGCCGCGACGCCTTCGTTCAGCATCAGCGAGCGCATGCGCGGTATCGACGCCGCCCTGGCCCACCACGGGATCCGTCTGCACGCGGAGGGCCACGCGTCGGTGTGGGAGCCGGCGGCAGGGTATGCGCGGATGTCGGAAATTCTTGATGACGATCCAGCAAACTACCCCACCGCGGTCCTCGCTGCGAATGATCGTTTGGCGTTGGGGGTGTATCAGGCGATGCAGGACGCGGGGTTGGATGTGGCGTCGACAATTTCGGTGTTGTCCTTTGATGATGAGGATTTGGCGGCGTTGGTGCGGCCGGGGTTGACGACGTTCCGGCTGCCGTATCAGGAGATGGGTGCGCGGGCGGCGCGCATGCTGGTTGGCCTTCTGTCCGGCGAACAGCCCGAAGCCGAGAACCCCATATTGCTCCCCCTGAAAGTGGTTGAGCGTGGGAGCGTTTCCCAAGCTCGCTAAATCGTTTTAGCAACTTCCCCACCTTTTGCATACCCCCGACATACTATGTGCTTAAAGGTTTAAGCAGGGTCGCTGCAAGGACCAAGAACAAGAAGCGCAGCACGCGCACCTGCACATATCCCTGCGAAGCCATTGTCGCGCCCGGCTACCCCCGGGCCTCACAGAAAGGACATTCGGCGATGGAGATGCTTCGATCGCAGTTTTCAAACCCCGCGTACCGCTTCGGTTCCGCCACAATCTTCCTATTCTTCGCAGCGTGGGGAATCTGGTGGTCCTTCTACCAGATCTGGCTCACGTCTGAGGCTGGCGGTCTGCAGCTCAACGGCGCGCAGGTAGGTACCGTGTACGCCATCCAGGGCGCTATCACGATGGCGCTGATGCTGGTGTACGGCGTACTCCAGGACAAGCTTGATCTGAAGCGCCCGCTGACCATTTTCATCGGCGCGAGCGCAACCCTCATCGGGCCGTTCACGCAGTTCATTTACCACCCGTTGCTGCGTGACCACTTCATCGTCGGCGCAATCCTGGGCAGCGTAGTGCTCTCGGCCGGGTTTGTGGCTGGCGCCGGGCTGCTGGAGGCGTTCGTGGAGAGGATGGCAAACCGCACTGGCTTCGAGTACGGCCAGGCCCGCATGTGGGGTTCGTTTGCCTACGCAATTGTCGCGTTGCTCGCGGGTATCTTCTTCACCATCAACCCGATGCTGAACTTCTGGATCGGTTCCGCGCTCGGCGCGCTGCTGCTGTGCACGCAGCTGTTCTGGCACCCGAAGGGCACGGCGCAGGAGGCCTCGATTGAGGAGGTCACGGCGAAGACCCCGCCGGTTTCAGAGATGCTCGGCCTGCTCAAGGACAGCCATGTGTGGAAGGTCATCGTGATCGTGTTGCTGTCCTGGACGTTCTACACCGTGTTTGACCAGCAGATGTTCCCGGACTTCTACACGTCCCTATTTAGTTCGCCGGAGGTCGGCCAGCGTGCGTACGGCACGTTGAACTCGGTGCAGGTCTTCCTCGAGGCGATCATGATGGGCCTCATCCCGCTGTTGATGCGCAAGGTGGGCGCGCGCAATACGCTGCTGATGGGCATCGGCGTCATGTTCGTCCGTATCTTCATGTGCGCGGCGTTTACCGGCCCGGTGTTGATCAGTATCGCGAAGATGCTGCACGCGTTTGAGGTTCCGCTGTGCATCCTGGCTATCTTCAAGTACTTCGCTATTCACTTCAACAAGGCGCTCTCCGCGACCTTGTACCTGGTGGCATTCCAGTTGTCGTCGCAGCTCGGCAACGTGATCCTGTCCACCCCGCTGGGCTCGCTCCGTGATCAGATCGGTTACCAGCCAACGTTCTTCGTCATCTCGGGCGTGGTCTTCGTCGCTGGCCTCATTGCGGTCTTCGCGCTCAAGCGGGACGACGAAGCCGTGGTCAACCCCGAAGAAATCCCAACCCGCTAGCCCGCAACGATTTTAGAAAGGTTTCATCATGCAACCCCTCCGCCACACCAACGACCGCTGGTACCCCTCCTTCCACGTCGCAGCCCCTGGCGGCTGGATCAATGACCCGAATGGCCTCTGCTTTTTCGACGGCCGGTTCCACGCTTTCTTCCAGCATCACCCGTACAGCCCGGCGTGGGGCCCGATGCACTGGGGCCACGCCTCCTCCGCGGACCTGCTCGAGTGGCGCGAGGAGCCTATCGCGCTAGCCCCGGGCGAGCCTGGTTCCGACGACGCCGACGGCATCTGGTCGGGTTCCGCCGTCGTCCACGATGGCACGCTGTATGCGTTCTATACGGGTAACCGCTGGGTCAACGGCGTCGATGATAAGGACGGCAAGTTCCAGACCCAGATGCTGGCCACCTCTACCGACGGTGTCCACTTTGAGAAGCACGGCGCCGTCGTCCCGCCCGTCAACGCGGACGCGCGCGATCCGAAGGTGTTCTCCCACGACGGCCGCTGGTACATGACCATCGGCGCAGAGGTGGACGGCCGCGGCCACGTGCTGCTGTATACCTCTGAGGACCTCTACAACTGGTCCGAAGCCGGCTCCCTCTTTGTCGACCCAGACCCGAACGTTTTCATGGTCGAGTGCCCTGATTTCTTCTTCCTCGACGGCAAGTGGGTGCTCATCTACGGCCCGATGGTGCGCACCCCGATCCGCTCTGGGTACAGCCTGCGCAACGGCCACAACGTCGGCTACGTTGTGGGGTCGTGGGAGTCCGGCGCGCAGTTCGTGCCCGAAACCGACTTCCGGCTTCTCGACTGGGGCCACCACTTCTACGCCACCCAGTCCTTCGCCGCCCCCAACAACCGGCGCCTGGCGTTCGGCTGGATGGGCGAGTTCGCTCACCCGCTCGCCTCACGCGAGGACGGCTGGTCCGGCCAGCTCAGCCTCCCCAGGGAGCTCTCGCTTAGCGACGCCCTCACGCTCCACTGCGCGCCCGCCCCCGAAATCGCCGAGCTCTTCAACCCCGCCGAGACGCACGACGCCACCCTCCAAGCAGGCGAAACAACCACCCTTGCCCCGCTCGAGGAGGCATGGCTGCGCGTCACCCTCGACCTGGAGCAGCCCGTCGCGCTGCAGACAAACACCTGCGAGCAGGTAGTCCTCCACCTCATTCGTGACGACGCCCCCTCAGCCCACATAGTGCTCGACACCCTCGCCGAGCGCATCCACCTAGTACTCGCGCGAGGCAACGGCGCCGGCAGCGGTTACCGCTCCATGCCGTGGGTCCCCGGCGATGCCCTGGACATCTACTTAGACCGCGGCTCCATCGAGCTGTTCACCGCGAACGCCTCGGAGACGCTCTCCTCCCTGGACTTCCTCGGTGAGGGGCCGCGCACCGTGGAGATCGAGTCCGTGGCAGGCCTCGTCTGCGTCAACGTAGAAGTGCGCCCGCTGAAGCGAGGCTAGGCCCGCCCGCAGCAGACGCATTTCTGTTCACAAAATCCCGACTATTCCCACGAGACCCCGTCCCCCAGCGCTACTTCGCCACGAAGTAGCGCTGCTTGTTCACGAACTCGTCCATCCCGAGCGGCCCAAGCTCGCGACCGAAGCCGGAGTTCTTCACGCCGCCGAACGGCAGGCCTGCACCGCGGGCCTGCGGGATGTTGACGTGGATCATGCCGGTGACAACCTGGTTCGCAACCTTCTTGGCGCGCTCCTCGTCGGTGGAGAACACAGCGCCGCCGAGTCCGTAACGGGAGTTGTTGGCCAACTCCACGGCTTCCTCGTCGGAGGACACCTTGTAGATCTCCACGACGGGGCCAAAGAACTCTTCGTAGTAGGAGTCGGAGCCGACCGGGATATCGGTGATAACGGCCGGGGTGAAGTAAGCACCTTCCCCGGTGAGTTCGCCACCGCAGTGCAGGGTGGTGCCGGCGTCGACGGCTGCGGCGACTTGGTCACGCAACGTTTCGGCGGCTTCGCGGGAGGATAGCGGGTAGTAGTGACCGTCTTCCGGCGAGAACGGGTCGCCCTGGCGAAGCGCCGACACGGCGTCCACCATCTTGGAAACGAACTCGTCGTAGATGTCGTCCATCACGATGATGCGCTTGTTGGAGGTGCACGCCTGGCCGACGTTGCTCATGCGCTTCTTCATGGCGGTGCGCACTTCGCGGTCAATGTCGTCAGTATCCAGAACGATGTATGCGTCGGTGCCGCCGAGCTCCAGCAGGGCCTTCTTCAGGTTGGCGCCAGCTGCCTTCGCAACGGCCTTGCCTGCTCCCTCGGAACCAGTGAGCGATACGCCCTGCACGCGCGGGTCCGCGAGCAGGTCTTCGATCTGGCTGTGGCTAATGCGGCGGTAGTTGAACACGCCTTCGGGCACGCCGGCGTCGTCGAAGATCTGCTGGATTGCTTCGGCGGAGCGTGGGCAGATGGACGCGTGCTTCAGGATGATAGTGTTGCCCGCCATCAGCGTCGGCGCTGCAAAGCGTGCGACTTGGTAGTACGGGAAGTTCCACGGCATCACGCCGACGATCACGCCGAGCGGCACCTTCCGGATCACGATGTCCCCACCGTCGTGCGGCAGCGGCTCATCCGCGCCGAACTCAGCACCGTGGTCTGCGTAGTAGTTACAGATTTCCACACATTCACCGACTTCCCCGTCGCCTTGGTCGATGGCCTTACCCATCTCTTCGGCGATGATTTTTACGAGAGTGTCGCGACGCTCGTCGAAAAGCTGGGCGACTTTGCGCAGGTATGCGGCGCGTTCCTCGTAGCTGAGGGCACTCCATGTCTTATACGCAGCGTCGGCGCGCTGGAGGGTGTCCTGCAGCTCTTGGTCGGTGGTCTGCTCATACGTTGCGACGATCTCATTCGTCGCCGGATTTTGTACTCGATATGTCGTAGCCATGGCCCCACGCTACAGCTTCTTCCCACTTTTCGACGCCCATTCACCCACCTTTACGCCAGTTCCCAGAGATGACGCTCGTATCCACGACAAAAGAAAAGGGCCTACCGTAGTGGCAGACCCTCTCAGAATCGAGTTAGCGCGGAAGTGGGATCTTCACGCCTGGGATAGCGCCGGCCAGTGCAGCGATACCCACGCCTACACCGACAAGGACTAGAAGGCCGATGATGATATCGACGACCGAGTCGCTCGAAGACTCATCCCCCTGAGGAGCTGGGGTGCTAGTGTTCGTAGGCTTTGGCTCCGCCGTTGCCGTTGGCTTAGGGGTGTCGGTTGGAGCAGGCTTCGTGCTCGTCGTAGATTCCTTAGGCTTTGGGCGCGGAAACCACGAGACAAGCTTGGAGGCCACAGACACCGAGAACTTGCCAGGAAACAGCCCACTGGAGCCGTCGGAGAATGCCACTTCAGCCTGAAAATCAATCTCAAAGCGAGACGGGTACCGCGCGTCTTCAACAGGCTCTACCCATAACTTTTCAGTCTTTAATCCGAAATAGGTATATTCCCCGGTAGTCACTTTTACATCGTACGGAGAATCCCACTTCTTCAGCTTGATGGAGCGCACATACCTCCGATCGTCTGCCATATCCTCGCGGATGATCGTGCTATTCGAATTCGTCCCCAGCACAATGAAGCTCGCGTTTAGTCGCGGATTCAGCCTCTCAGCCATCGATGCCGAAACAGTTTCTTCCTCACCAAAAGCAGACGGTCCCGCAACAACAGTCAACGGCGCCACAAGCCCTACAGCAAGCGCACCAGCCATGAGTTTAGCCTTCATGGAAGCTCCTTCTCCTTAGTATTTCCAACTAAACTCACATATTAGCCCAAGGTAATTACATAGCTCCACTTACTTAAAATGAAACTCTAGGTATTCATCAAAGAATTCATGAGCACTTTGCCAAATCCACCGAACGGCGTAGAACCCGCTGGCTCAAGCTCCCGGCTCCACAGTCGCCTCACTGCCCGATTTTCTTCTTTCTTCGACATACGCTAGAGTCTCTTTCGCACCAAGTGCGCATTCCTCCATAGCTCAGTTGGCAGAGCATTCGACTGTTAATCGAAGGGTCACTGGTTCGAGCCCAGTTGGAGGAGCAAAGCGAATGGCCCGAGGTTTCCGCATCCTCGGGCCTTTCGCTTACCCTGATGGTATCGCCCGCGCCTTGAATCGAGAGGTCAGCTATGAGTTACGCCACCCAGCCGCAATCGCAACAAACTTCTTCCAAAACAAAAACGATCCTGGCATGGATCACCATGGCCTTCGGTGCCCTCATGTTTTCAGCCGACATTGGTGGCATCCTGTTTGCCTCAGCGTTCATTCTGCCCGGTGCATGGTGGATGTGGTGCGAAGCCCAAGACAAAAAGCACTACAAAGAGTCGCAAGAAGCCGCTATGAATCACAAACAGCTGCGCAAGCTCCTCGATCCGGAACGTGATGCGTTGGTGCTCAACAGCATGGGCGACGCACCCCAATTCACCCCGGTGAACCGCCGATGGCCTTTGGTTTGGTTAACAGCACTCGTGTTGTTCATTGCCGGTGGCAGCCTCCTCCCCGAATCTGAATCCACCACAAATACGGAGCCCACTTCGAGCAGCGTGGCACCCACGACAACCACGTCTGCCACGAGTGAGTCCACCTCAGCAGCAACCACTACGACACTCACGTCAACGACCAGCTCCACTCACAGCAGCCCTTCTTCGAGCAGTCTTACAACCGAGGAGACCACGGCAAGCATCGCCAAATTCGCCGACATCCCAATCGAAGAACCCGCGCAAGCTCCTGCACCCGAGCCCTTAATCGAGCAACCAGTGCCAGCTGCGCCTGCCCGGGTTTACTACGCCAACTGCTCCGAAGCACGCGCGGCCGGGGCCGCGCCGATCTATGAGGGACAGCCGGGGTACAGCAGGAAGCTCGATCGCGACGGCGACGGCATCGCGTGCGAATAGTGGGTCGACCCCTCCGGTCTACAGCCATTCCTAGGCAATCAGCCGCAGATACTCACGAAGGAATCTGACATGCGATTCGACTACTGGACCGTTCGGGCAGTCCCCCAACCGATGGGGATCACCACCATCGGCGTGGGAGTAATCGTGTTCGATCCACGCACGGGACAATCGCAGTTCAGGTTCAAGGATGCCCACCGAGCGCTCACTCATTCTGATAATCGAGACACGATCAAGCATGCACTGCAAAACTTTAAGAACGAGCTAGAGCAGCTTTCTGCTCCAACCGAACCGCTCTATCCGGAGGATCGCTATTCACTTCGTGGCTACTTAACCTTTATCAGTAGCCATTGGGGGGGAACATCATCCGAGTCGACCAGGTCAAAAGCATGAATGCCGTCAATATCTCTGAGGCAACCGAGATGCTTTTTGACACTTTGATTGGCGGCCAAGCGCAAAGCGATGTCAAACCTGGAGTCCGCCAGTTGAAGAGGGAAATCCGCACTGTGTATCGCTCGTTCCCGGAACTCGGCAAAGCCACAGTTCCGGATGCCGATGTCTCCGTTGCCAGGCGCGAGCTCGATCTCAACCTCGCAGTTGTGCGAGACGGCACTGTTTTGGAACTGAATCAGGCTTTTAATTTCCAAGTAGATAACCCTGCTAAAACACGGTCGCACATTGATTCGTGGACGCTGAAGATCGATAAGCTGCGCCAGGAAGGAGGCAAGCTTAAGTACAACGACTCCTCACTCGAGATTTGCAGGGACCACCTTTCAGTCACTGCGGTCGTCCTGGACCCGGCTACAACGGCCCAGCGAAAAAACTACGAACTGTTCCAAGACTTTTGCCATGATCTCGACGTGACGCTCATCAGTAGCAGCCGAGTGGGAGAGCATGCCGAGAGCCTGAATCGTCAGCTCAGTGCGTGACCGAAGACCATTACAGCCGACGGCGCACGGCAACAGCTACTGCTTCGCCGCGCCTTACCCCTCCTGCAACAGCACCTTCACGCGGCACAGCTCATCGTAAATAGCGCGCTCCTGCAGCGAAAAGGATCCGGTGTAGCCAAGTAACGCAGCTCACCCAAAGTAAACCGAGACTCACCCAACTGCTCCCCAAGCCGAGCCATCAGTTTGCGCTTCCGCTCCACAAGCTCAGCATCATTCGTGCGACGTAGCTTCAGTTGCATCTTGAACGCCTCCCTCCGCGCCGCAAATCAGCATACCGTCGCCCTACTCGCCCACCCCAGTTACGCTGGCCTCATCGATCCCCCTGAACAACCGGAGCCGACCATGTCAAACGCAAATAACCTCAAGGCCCGCGTACAGCTCCTGGAGCGAGCGCTCGCGAAGCCCCTTGGCACCGATGATTTCGAAGCATTCCTCACCGAATGTCGATTTGAAGCGTCCTGCGTGTGCATGTATAGCCACCAATCCATGGTGATGCGTTTCCAGCAGGTATCTAGGCATTTTGTGTAGCGAGAGTTATTTTGAACCCTAGGGCTTTCATGATTTTCGTGATAGCCGCAAAGGACGGGTTACCGTCTCTTGACAGTGACTTGTAAAGGGATTCACGGTTGAGTTGAGTTTCTTTAGCGAGCTGGCTCATGCCGTGTGCCCTTGCAATGTCACGCAACACCACCTGTACGGTTTTCGTATCGCCGTCTTCGAGTGCGATAGCCAGGTAATCGTTCATTGCCTCTTGGCTATCGAGATATTTGCTTGCGTCGAACGCTGAAAACGTTACTTCCTTCACGACTGTTCCTCCCTACCTGTTGTGCGAGCTTTTGAGGGGTTCGAATATCTTTAACCTGGCTGGATTTATCTCCTCCGGCCAGCAAGAAAACCGTTACTGCATCTAGTTGGGCGTAGTACACCCGATAGCCGGGTCCGAAATGAAATCTCATCTCGTTCACTTTCTCGCGAAGGGTTTGATATCTCCAATCATTGTTCCGTGTGCTTCACATCAGGCTATTGCATATAAAATGCGCCGTTGAGCATATTTGTCTTTCAGCTCACCTAACCAAGCGTCAAACAAGCTACTGGAAATAATCTACACACACCCAAGTGTAGCCTACAAGCTACAAAGGCCAAGGGGAGAAAACCCCTCTCATGGCTGACTCCTCTTCCGGTTTGAGAATTGGTTTGGAGGGTGAGCGGGAGTTTAAGCGAGCTATCACCGACATCAACCGCGAGATGCGGGTACTCGGGCCGACCCTCTCATGGTCAATGGCGCCCTACTCGCCGCGCCCCCAGCTACACTGACCCCATCGATCCCTCCCCGAAAACCGGAGTCCGACCATGCCAAACGCAGACGACCTCGAGGCCCGCGTGCAGCTCCTGGAGCGTGCGCTCGCGAAGCTCCTTGGCACCGATGATTTCGAAGCATTCCTCACCGAAACTGAACCCGAACCCGAAACCAAGCAATCCCCGCCCAAACCCGCAACGCCACCGCAACCCCCGCAAGCATCACAAGCAACAGCACACGAAGACCTCACCACAGTCTCCAACGCCTCCTCCCCCGACACCAAGCTGCGCCTGTTCGCCGACTACTTCCGCGGTCGCGAGGACGTGTACGCCACCGCATGGCACAACGGCGAGAAGAAGGGCTGGTCACCCGCATCTTACGGCCGCTACGACCGCAACAATCCAAACCTGAAGCCACTCACTCCGCAGGTCCTCGAGCAGCATCTGCGCCGCGACAACAACCTCCACGTTGGGCTCTACCCGCTATGCAAGGGCGACACCTGCTTCCTCCTCGCCTGCGATTTCGACGACTCCGACTTCCGCAACGCCGCCCGTCTCTACGCCGACACATGCCGAGAGTATGGCCTCGCCCCCCTCATCGAACTCTCCCGTTCCGGCACAGGCGCTCACGTGTGGCTCTTCTTCAGCGAGCCCGTCCCCGCTTCCCTTGCGCGCACCGTAGGCACCGGACTGCTCGCCAAGGCCAGCCCGAGGCATTTCTTCACCAGCTTCGATCGCTTCTTCCCTTCCCAAGACACACTGCCCGACAAACGCCGCGGCTTCGGCAATCTCATCGCGCTCCCACTCGCGGGCCAACATCGTGCCGAGCACCGCACCATTTTTGTCGACGCCTCCTTCGAACCCACCGACGATCAATTCGCCACGCTCGCTTCCACTAACAAAGCGTCCAAGTCCCAGCTCAAAAAGATTGCTGCTCGCCTGCAGCCGGATCCGGAGACCCAACTTCCCCAACCGCCGACCAAGGCCGAGCTCAAAGGGCTCAAACGAACCGGCAAGGTACTTGTCACACACGATTCCCGAGTGCACATCTCACTCGAAGGCGTCGACGGCACCACGGCCACCGCACTTCGCCACCTCGGAGCGATCCCCAACCCGCAGTTCTACATCCGCCAGGCCCAGCGCCTATCGACCTTCCAAACACCCCGCCTCATTATCCGCTTCGACGAGCACGACAACACCCTCACCCTGGATCGCGGCACGCTCGATCAAGCCATCACAATCCTCAAAACTGCCGGTTACACCGTGACACGCCGCGGCAAAACGCCAAAGCCACGCACAATGCAAACCGACTTCACCGGCGAGCTGCACCCCAGGCAGCGCAAAGCCGTCGCAGCGATGCGAAAACACCCCACGGGGATACTCGTCGCACCACCGGGTGCTGGCAAAACTGTGATGGCCTGCGTGCTGATCGCATACCGCCAAGTACCAACCGCAATCATCGTTCCTAACGTAGAGCTCGCCACGCAGTGGCGCGAAGCGCTCACCAAGTTTCTCGACGCCCCCACCATCGGCCAATATGGCGGCAACTCCAAGAAACTCAGCGGGGACATCGACATTGTCACTGCCCAGTCTATTAGCCGGACCGACTCGCGCACCGATTTCCTCGCCGACTACGGCTACATCATCATCGACGAATGCCATCGCGTCGGTGCCGCCGGCCTCACTCGCGTCCTTGCAGACCTCAACGTCCGCTTCATCAACGGTCTTACCGCGACCCCGTACCGCTCCGACGGCCTCGACGCTCTCCTACCTCTCATTTGCGGGCCTATCCGCCACACGATGGAACTCGAGCATGCTGGTCCCAAGCATTACGTTGTACAGACCACGGAGTTCACCTACGACGAGCCCCACCTCTACTGGCCAGATCTCGACAATGCCCTCGCCGCCGATAGTGCCCGCAACGCGCTCATCGCCGAGACCATCGCCCGCGCCACCGCCGATGGAAGCAACGTCCTTGTGCTGGTCAAGCGCCGCGAGCACATCAGCACCCTCAAAACGCTTCTTACGCGTAATCACTCCGACCTCCCCGCGCCGATCTTCACGCTCCACGGCGCACAGTCTTCCAAGGACCGCAAAGCCACCCGAGCGGCCCTCGACAGCACGCCCCAGTTCATCCTCATCGCCATGACACAGATCGCAGGCGAAGGGGTGGACCTCCCAGCTCTCGACGCGCTCGTCCTCGCAGCTCCTGTTGCATTCAAAGGAAACGTCATCCAGCAGATCGGCCGCGTCACCCGCGGTGCAGAAAGCGCAGCCACGGTCTTTGATTTCCACGACCATCATGTCCCTGCGCTCACCGCTGCGTTCCGCAAACGCAGCTCGGTCATTCGCAAGCAGGGGTTTGTGTAATCCGGCGCGCCAACTTTTCGGCGCTTTCCAGGTTACGAAATTCTTCACCCATACCACTAAGCGGTCCGACTACCATCGCTTCGCCGACCCCACCTGCCGTTGCTGACACGGCAGGTGAGTCATTTGGAGATTCCTGCACTTGCTGAATCAGTGCATTAGCTTATCACTCAGCCGCCGTACGGCGGGAGAGCGCCCTATCCACTTCATCACTGGCTAGCGTCGGATACTTTTGTTTACAGTACCGAAGGAATTCCTCGAACCCCACAGACTGATCGTTATTCGGATTTGATTCTGCCGCAGCAATGATGACGTCCATGTCCTCATCGCTTAGCTGTCCGGCTACAAACTCCAACTTCATGAACTCGATGTTGCTTCTATCATAGGACTGCTGCAGTTCTAGATCGCCGAGTACGTCCTCTTTCAGCCTTCGCAGTTGCGATGGCGCCAGGGCATCGGCTTGAAAGTCTTCACTTAGCTTGGACATCCACCCACCACTGGCTAAATCGGCGTAGAACCAGCTTCGAGACCTGTAGGCTCCATGAACAGCTTTGAGTTCCGCATAAAACAGGTTAACCCATTCTTCTGAAAGAGCAGGGCCAATACAGTGTAGAGCGAGGTTAGCCGTTGCCACATAGGAGAGCGCGATACTACGGTCGAAACGCTCATCCGCAACCTGGTGGACCAACTCATTCCTGAAATATTGGATCGCGAGATGGAGGTACCCAACAGCCCGACGGTAGTCTTCTTCACGCTGGCCCTTCGGGCTACAGCCGTAAATTTCGTCCCAAAACTCCGGGCTACGCGCATTGTCCCTGAAGACTTGGCTAGCCCTCTCATTACCTGTTAACTCTTCGAGTCTGAGTCGAACCAATTTGAACGCTTCAGTTACGGCCTGATAATAATCATTCCGTTCAAAATACTGCGCCACGTGAAAGCGGAGTTCCGGAAGCAAAAAATCGAGATCAGAGCTTGAATTCATCACAATCCTTTGAGCAGTTTCCGTTTATTATACACGATGCCTAGTTCCCTTGCGGGCCCAATTACGTACGTCCTCCTACAGGGGTCAGGTCCCTACACGCATCAAGCTGAACGCCGACCGAGCGGGGTCGGGTCCCGGTATGTCAGAGCATAAATGAAGCGGCAACACGCCAGCATTTATTTTACGACCAACAGGTAAGGAAGCCGACGCACTCCTGGTTCCCCAACCCCCAATTTTTCTTCGTTACTACCACTTGGTCTTACCTCAGCCAATCGCAGTTGCATTCAGTACGATGCTGGCCCACACAAAGTTCCACTTGCCCGGTCCACGACTTTCTCGTCCCTAAGGTTCGCAATAGCTGTATTCCACAGTGAAGCAAAAGCAAAAGTAAACTGTTCCTGTAGATTACGGAGGCGGAAAATTTCCCCCCAATACCGCGGAGGTTACCCAATGCAAGTTCTCACCAAATCCCGACTCTCAGATTTTTGCAGGAAGTATGATGTTGACGCAAAAAGCGAGTCAGTGGAATTCGAATATTACGCTGCGCACCACTTTCTGTCTCGATATGTCAATAACGACATTCGCCTAACAGAACAAACCCTCATCAGGGACGACGACGGCGGGATTGACGCCATTGGTATACTTATTAACGGCCAATTTGCGAACGATGCATCAGATGTAGAGGAATTAATCCGTGAAGACGATGAAAATACAGTGCGAATCGGATTTCTACAAGCGAAAACATCGGAAAAGTACGACACAAAACTAATCGCCAGATTCCTCAATGGAGTCAGCCGGATGACCCGAGCCGCAGGTGCGTGCGAGTACTCTTTGCTGGAGCCAGCCTTACGCGAGAAAGCTGAAGCTCTTGCAACAATCGTAGACAACATTTCCAAATTTTCCGTCACTACCATCCCTTGCGATATCTTTTATGTCACCCTCTCGGACAGGGTCTTCGGAGACGGTAACGCTCAAGGCGTCCCGCCTTCTTACGGAACACAAGTTGACGATGAACTAAAGCGGCTAAAAGAGCTGAATGTATACGATTTTCAGAACCTCCGTTTTGTGGGACAGAAGGCGCTTGATGAGCGCGTGGAAGAACTACGTGGAACGCTTGAAGCCAAGTTCAAACTACTTGATGCCTGTAATATTTCCGCAACCGGAAAGATCGATCGTGCGTTAATCGGTGTAATAAGCGTCGCAGAATTAAGGAAAATTATCCTCGACGATAATAGTGAAGTACGAGAACGCCTATTTGATGAAAACGTGCGTTTGTACCAAGGCGAAGATAACGAAGTTAATCAAGCAATTTCACGTACGCTAAAAAGCTCCGATAGAAGTCGTTTTCCGTTTTTAAACAATGGCTTGACCATCATTACGCGAGAACTAAATGCCGCATTCGACCAGTACCATATGAAAGGGTATCAAATTGTTAATGGTTGCCAGACGACCAATGAAATCGCCCGCTGGCTACGGGCACTCGGCAGTGACCCGAAAGAGGATCCGGACACACTCGCCGACGAAGTACTTGTTCCAATAAAGATTATTCAAACTGCGGATAAAGAATCCGTGCGCGACATTACCGTGGCCACAAATTCGCAAACCTTGATATCTAAACAAGATATCCCCGTCGATCCGGCTCTCGCAATGCGGGTGGAGGAATACTTTGCGCAAATGCCTGAGGATGCCGGGGACCAAGGGCGGATAAAGCTACGCTACAAGAGACAAAGCGGCGTTTCGCAGAATGAGGCGGTGCCTGGGCTGCGAACTTTTGACACCAGAGAGCTAAGTCGAGCTTTTCTAGCGTGTATTTACGGAAACTCGTCAACGGCAATCGGTCAACCAAATAAAGCGAACTCACCCGATTCAGGTGTTTGGGGAGACAATTCAGAAGTCCTATTCTATTTTTCCGCGTTGATGCTTTATCGCGTCGAGCGTGCTTTGGTACGAACGCCAACCAATGGAATTAAACCAGCCAAATACCATATCGCTATGCTTGCTTCCCGATACGTTCTGCCTGAACTTAGTCAAATCGGAGATCCCGCAGTTGCCAGTCAGAAGAAGCTTTACAAAGAGCTGGCGCGCTCGCTAGAAAGCAACGAGTGGCTCACGCGGATAAATACTGGTATTGAACTAGCCATTGACGTAATTCAGAGCCACTTTTCCGAAAAGCTAAAGGTTAAATCTCTTGTCAAGGATGATGTACGTTCAAAAAAGACTCAGGAAAGCCTGCTTACACTTTGGAGTTCGCTTCACGCTGGATAAGGGCAGACTGCGGTTCCCTTGTTTAGCGAACACCAAACAGTACGGATGGTACGTTCGGCAGTAAGGAGCGCGGACATTTCGCTATGGAGTTGCCCCAAACAATGCACGCACGTGTTCCTTCCTTTTTAGTGAGAATCTTTTCAATACGAGCAGGAAGAACGGCGCGAGGGCTGGGAATCCGTAGCCTAAAGGCGCCAACTGTAAATAACCGGACACGAGAGCCAAGTTACGAATGCGCAAACCGCACAGATTGCCACTGTAGGCAATCTGAGTCGCAGCTTAAACTTGTGGGGCCAGCGGGGCTCGAACCCGCGACCAGCGGATTATGAGTCCGCGGCTCTAACCGACTGAGCTATAGCCCCTTCTTTGAACAGGGCTGAAATGCACCAGTTCCGGAAACACATTACAACATGCTCAAAGCAATTTGAAACGGCCCCCACAGTTGCTACCATCAAACAGTTAAGGTATCAGCAAATTCAGCAGTTTCTAGAGCCAGATAAGGAATCCAGATGACCCCTGCAAAGATCATGGTTGTCTACGGTACACGCCCGGAGGCCATCAAGCTTGCACCGGTCATCAAGGAACTGCGCGCTCGCGATGAGTTTGAAACGCTGGTCGTCTCCACTGGGCAGCATCGCGAAATGCTCGCCCAAGTGACAGAGCTTTTCGGTTTCCAGCCGGATATAGATCTCGGCCTAATGCACAGAAAGCAACCGCTGAACCGGATTATGTCGCGAGCACTCAAGCGCCTCGATAAGGTTCTAAAAGAGTTCAAACCTGATGCACTCATCGTTCAGGGAGATACCTCAACCGCGGCATCTGCTGCCATCGCAGGTTTTAACCGCGAAGCCAAGATCGTTCACGTTGAGGCAGGACTCCGCTCATTCGACTTGAGCTCTCCATTCCCGGAGGAGGCGAATCGCAAGCTCATTTCCGCGATCGCATCGCTGCACCTCACTCCAACGAACCGCGCGAAAGACAATCTCATCGCCGAGGGCATTTCGGAAGATGCAATTGTTGTCACCGGCAATACTGTTATTGATGCTTTGCTTGAGACTGCAGCTAAGGAAAGCTACTTTACTAACACCTCAGTTGAAGATGCGCTTCGTAACTTCGACCGCCGAGTCATCTTCACCTCTCACAGGCGAGAAAATCTTGATTCCCTCGCAAGAATTGGAGTCGCCCTCGGGACCCTGGCAGAGCGTTACAGCGACACAGCATTCTTTGTTCCCATGCACTTGAACCCTCGGATTCGGGAACGCCTTCTCCCAGGTGTTGAGCATCTCCCAAATGTGGTGGCCACCGGCCCACTCCCCTACGACGAATTCATCCACCTGATGAAGCAGTCTGACCTCATCATCACCGATTCTGGCGGAGTACAGGAAGAGGCCCCAGCGCTCGGACTACCAGCGCTGCTAATCCGAGACACAACGGAGCGCCCAGAGGCCATTGAAGCCGGCGTAGTGAAGATGATTGGCCCCGACCCGGACACCATCATTTCGGAGGCCACGGAACTTCTCGACAACCCCAACGCTCACGCTGCCATGAGAAACGCAGTGAACCCTTACGGTGACGGCCACGCAGCTGAGCGCACCGTGAAGGCCCTCGGTGACCTTTTCAATCTCACAATCGAAACTCAGGCACCAGCACTTCGTCCAAGGTTTTAGCCTGTTGTAGGGGTCGACAGTCGAACGCGCTAGACTGTCAACGGCATTACCCCCACAATTCCGCTGAGGAGCACCATGACCGCTAATCGACGCGACCAATTCGACATTGCTGTGATTGGCCTCGGATATATCGGGCTCCCGACTGCAGCCTTCTTCGCGTCCACGGGACTGCAAGTCTTCGGGTACGACATCAACGCGGACCGAATAGCGACAATCGCTAGAGGCAAGGTTCCCTTTGTGGAACCCGGTTTCGACGAATTGCTCAAGACCGTAGTCGAGTCTCGATCTTTGTCCGTGGGAACGGAACTTGAGCCTGCGGATGTCTACATTATTTCGGTCCCTACTCCGCTCTCCTCAGACAAATCTGTCGACCCTTCCTACGTTTTCGAGGCAGCAAAGTCGATTGCTCCCCGGCTCCGGGGAGACGAACTTGTCATTCTCGAATCAACAAGCCCTCCCGGTTTATCAGAACAAGTGGCGGAGGTTCTGATTTCTGAACGCAGTGATCTGATGTTGACACCCGGTCAAGCAAAAAGCATTTACGTTGCACACGCCCCAGAACGGGTCTTACCAGGCAAGATCATGGAAGAAATGACAACCAACGCGCGCATCGTAGGTGGCATTAATCCTGAATCGGCAACGCGGGCAAAAGCACTCTATGAGCGTTTTTGCACAAGTGATGTTCTTGTAACTGATGCACGAACTGCGGAGATGGCAAAGCTTACCGAAAACGCCTTTCGGGACGTAAACATCGCATTCGCCAATGAGCTTTCTATCGTCTGTGATGACCTAGGCATTGATGTCTGGGAGCTGATTCGTCTTGCAAACCGCCACCCTCGTGTCAGCATCCTGCAGCCCGGTCCGGGCGTAGGTGGCCATTGCATTGCAGTTGATCCATGGTTCATTGTGGATTCATCACCAGATCACGCACGGCTGATCAAAACCAGCAGGTTAGTGAACGATTCCAAGCCAGACTATGTGCTTGCCAAGATTAATAAAGCACTCACAAATTTGCCGCAGTCTACTACTGCAGCAAATATTGGCATTCTTGGTATCACGTTTAAGCCAGATATTGATGATATTCGTGAGTCTCCCGCTCTACGAATTACGCAGCAGGTAGCTCTCGCGAATCCTGAGGCAAAAATCAAGGTCGTGGAACCAAACCTCGAAAACCTCCCGCACCAACTTCAAGCGCTGAGCAACGTGCAGCTGTGTACGCTTGAAGCGACGTTGCAAGACTCCGACGTCCTTGTCGTGCTCGTTGACCACTCAGAATTCCGTGCAGCCCACGAAAAAATTGCTAGCCACGGAAATCTCGTAGATACGAGAGGCTTATCGAGTTCTAAGTAATCGGACGGTATGACGGCGCAACATACGACTTCCGAAAGTCATCCAGAATGGCGTCGCTCGACTTAATATCGCCTTTCGATTTGTAGTCCGCCCAGCTGGTGTACCCCTGGGTGATTTCATCTACTGGTCCATCAGCGATCATTTCCCCAAGATGTAACCAGGCTGCTCGCGTGCACATCGTTTTAACCTGTCCGACCGAATGAGAGACCAGCACGGCGACACCGGCGGAGGCCGTGAGCTCATCAATGCGCTGTTTCGCCCTCTCCGCAAAGGAAGCATCGCCTGCTGAAAGCGCTTCATCGATGAGCAATATCTCGGGTGAAATAGACGTTGCAATGGCAAACTTTAGTCGCCCCGCCATACCAGACGAATACGTGTTCATAGGACGATCGATCGCTGTGCCGATGTCCGCCAGCTTCTCAATCTTTGGTGTCGCGGCATCAACCTCAGCAGGTGTCATTCCCAATGCAAGGCAACCCAAACGTATATTCTGAGCACCGGTGAGATACGTCTGCATAGCAGCCGAAATACCGAGCAGCGATGGCCGTGAATGCGCTAATACCTGGCCCTCAGTCGGCGCTTCTTGTCCAGCTAGGATTCGCAGGACCGTTGACTTGCCTGAGCCATTTTGCCCCAAAAGCCCTAGAAATTCGCCTGGACTGCCATGAAACGAAACTCCTTTGAGTGCATGGACGACGCGCTCATTTTTCGAGCGATTAAACAGCCCGGTTTCTACTTCTCCGCTCTTGAGATGGTAGTCCTTTACAACATTGTCAACAAGGAATAGTGGGGAATCCATTTTTTCTCCAAAGCTATTATCGGACATTCACGTACTTCTCTTCGGCTTGCCAAAAGAAAACGAATCCGACTAAAAACAAACCGACGCTCCACGCTATGAGTCCTCCCCAGAGTGACCAGGAGGGTGCCGTACCGTACACAACACAGTCACGAATTGCTGTAAGAAATTTGTAGGCTGGGTTCGCCATCATTACTTGTTGAACTGCTTCATGATCCACAAATCGTTCAATTGAAAAGAACACCCCTGACAGGAAGAACCAAGCCCGACTAAACAGATTCACAACCACCTTCACTTCAGGACGAAACGCTGTTAAGCGTGCGACTATGAGCATTAATCCGAGGCCAAAGAGGTGCAACAACAGATACAAAGGAACAACGAGGAGCACAGTCCAGGGAATGCTGACAGTGTCTTTCAACAGCAGCGCTCCCACAACAGCGATAAGTGCCGGGATGAGATTATCTAAAAAATAACGGAGTGCGTGTGAAAAAACGACTGCAGCCCGTGGAAAGTTAAATGAATCAATAAGATTTTTATTAACCTGGATGACTCCAACCGCTGCGGTTAGAAATTGCGACATGAAGCCAAAAAAAATAACACCGATCACCAAGAAGCTGAGAAAGCTCTCTACACCACGGCTGGTCTTCAAGATGAACCCAAATATGAACGCATAAATCAAGATGTCGAAGATCGGAAGCAGGACTAACCAGATTCTCCAAAACGCATAATCTCTCGTCGTTCGGAATGCCTTGCCTTTAGCGTCAGCAACGATAAAAAACCTGCGATTGTACAGTTGCTGCACGTAACCAAGTACCGTAGGTTTTAGCAACAAAGGTTGCAGGGTTTTGCCGTTATACTCAATTGTTTTGTCACTCAAGAAGGTTCTCCCGTTCAGTCTTTCCCTTAAAATCTTAGCGGAGCCGTCAGCCTATCGAGAACCAGGCAGTATACTACCTACAAGCAAGATTTTGCGTTCTACTTCGCCCAGAAATTCACTAAACGAAAGCGAGTCTGACTAGTGGACCATGTGATGGTCATTTCACATTACTGGTACCCTGAGAATGGCGTTCCACAAAGACGGTGGCAGTGGCTCACTGGTCTCCTAGTCGACGAAGGGTATAGCGTGACCGCTATCGCTCCGCCGCCCCACTATTTGCGAAATATTTCTACAAAACGGTGGTGGCAGAGTCTCCACAGCACCAAGAATCGTGGGCCGGAAACTGGACCCCAGGGGGAAAAAATTGATCGAGCTAGTTTCATTCCTGCCAGCCATTCACTGACTTCAAAATCCCTGAACCAGCTATGGTCGGCAATTTCAACTATCCGAATCGCGGCAACCCAGCGAGCATTTCGACAGAAACCCCGCCCAGATCTTGTCATTGGAACAGTACCTGCTATCCCGACGGCTGTTGCTAGCTATGCCGTCGCAAAAGTTTGGAAGTCTCCTTTAGTCATTGATCTGCGAGATGCATGGCCAGAGTTGCTGGAAACTTCGGACAGTTGGAACGCGGCGACAGGAGCTGTCTCAAGAAGAGAAAAGCTGCTGTCCGGCCTGCCTATGACGGTAATGAAGCGATTGGCCACGTGGACTCTCAACAGGATTTTCGCTTCAGCTGAAGCAATCATCGTCACATCAGAGCAACACCGCTTCGATCTTATCGATGCGCTGAATACAACACCTGAAAGAGTTGTCACAGTTCGGAACGTTTTCCCACCCGAGATTCCACTCTTGTCAGCAACCCAATCTTCTCTTTCTGGTCGCACCGAAGAGGACCGTACTCCGGAAAGCACGAAATTCCTTCATGTTTTATACGCAGGGACAATAGGCAGAGCGCAGAATCTCTCCAACGCGGTCATCGCTGCTCACCTAGCTAAGCAGCGCGGGGTACATATTAAATTGCGCCTCATCGGGGCAGGTGCTGCAAAACAGGAAGTAGTCAAACTTGCGCAAGAGCTCGGAGTGGATGTTGAAGTCTTCGGCCGTGTTCCTCCTGATCAGTTACAGCAGCACTATGTGTGGGCTGATACTGCACTAGTGCACCTAACCGACTGGCCCCCACTTTCAAAAGCTGTTCCGTCCAAAACCTTCGAGCTGATGGCCTTAGGCATCCATATCACGGGAGTTGTGTCAGGAGAGGCTGCTCAACTCATCGACGAATTAGGGGCGGGATCAGTAGTTTCTCCGGAGAATCCACGGCTTTTGGCCGAAACATGGACCACACTGGCTAGAGACCGCTCCTTGCTCAATCCCGATGCGCAAGCAGCAGCTTGGGTGGAAGAGGAATTTTCCCAAACCGGACCAACACAGTTCCTACGCCTCGTAGAAGAGGTCATCAATGCAACAAAGGAATCTAACTGTGGCTAAATTCTTCAGACAAGATCTTTCTAGGTCGAAGCTTGCTTTGACAGTCTCATTGAAATTATTCGCGGAAGATCCTATCGGATTTACAGCGAAGGTCGCCGAAAAATTCCGGATGGCCAAGTCTCCGACGCTACAGCGGATCGCCAATTTCTTGTCAAATACCATTAAACAGTTTAGTCATAGTCCGCTGGACATCTATGTCGACGATGGGGAGTTCACGGCGGGCTTGCAATGGGCCAAGAGCCAAAAACACCTATCGCGCAGAGAGAAATCACTGGTGCGTGTTCACCGCGAAAAAATACAACGACTGCACCATGACTTTGCTGATTCAGCGCCTTTGGATAAGGCGCAACGGGTAGTGCACTACCTGACCAACTCTTTACCGCACACGAATTCTGGCTACACATTGCGCTCGCAGAAGGTGCTCGAAGCACAGAAGTCAGCGGGACTCAGCGTGGCACCAATTACGCGCCTAGGCTATCCACTTGTAATTGGAAAAGTTTCCGTGAAGCCGACGGACAACATAAATAGTGTAGTGTACTCACGAATGCTTCCCGATAGCTTTCCGGCGTCGCTCACCGAGAGGGACAAGCTTGCAATCCGTGAACTCGTGAATTTTTGCAAGCAAGAAAAGGCCGATGCTATTCAGACAACGACTGACTTTACCAACGCAATAGTGGTTTCCGAAGCAGCATCCATCTTAAATATTCCCTGGGTATATGAAGTACGAGGCGAATTGGAGTCGACTTGGGCGTCTCGCCGCCCTCAATCCGCCGAGCGCTCGGAGTTTTACAGGCTAGCTCATGAAGCAGAGACCCGTGCGATGCTTGCAGCTGCACACGTGGTGACGTTAAGCGAGATATCGAAGCAAGACCTGATTAGCCGCGGAGTCCCTAGGGATCGGATCACAGTCGTGCCAAATGCGGTAGAAGCTGCTCAATTAACTTGGACCCCAGACAAGTGTAAAACCGCCGATCTACGTAGGTCCCTGGGGGTCAGCGACGACACAACCATCGTCGGTGCAATCACATCTGTGGTGAGCTACGAAGGGCTCGAAGTGCTCATAGACGCCACGAAGTACCTCCCAGACAACTACGCGTTTGTCATCGTCGGGGATGGAAACGATCGTGAACGCCTAGAAAATTTGCCTAATGCAAAGAATGTGCACTTTGTAGGCAAGAAGGCTCAAAGTGAGGTACTTGACTGGTACGCGTTGCTGGACGTTTTCGTTATTCCGCGGCTCGATATGGCAGTTACTAGAAAGGTGACGCCCATCAAAGGCTTGCAGGCACAAGCTCTAGGAATTCCGATCGTTGCTAGCGACCTTCCCGCTCTCCGAGAAGTTACAGGAGGTATAGAAACATATGTCACTCCTGGCTCTGCAGAAGCCCTGGCTCAAGGAATTAGAGAAGTAGCCGGCACAACACGGCAACAAGGGATTGACTGGGCACGAACACGCTCATGGTCAACGAATAGCAACCTTTATAAATCCATTTTCAGGGACTAGACACGAACATGCTCTTCGTTTAAACCAAATGTTTCAACTTCAGCGCTTTGGACTAGCAAGTGATCAGCAGTACTCCATGTGTGCTCACCATGCCTCAAAACTATGAAATTGAACTGGTTTGTCGAGAACACTGGTACCCCCGCGCTTTCTAGACGACGTAAGAAGTCGGTGTCCTCTCCCCGTGTCACATCTGCAAACGGAAACTTCTCAAAGATTTCCTTGCGGGCCATGAGAGTAGCGCCCGCTACAAAATTCGTGAACTGGTTCGTTGTCTGTGCTCGTCTCAGTGCTAATGCATTCGTCGATGAAAAGTAGATATAGTTGGCAGCTTTTCCTACTACTTCCGCATGGTTGTCCCACATCGCGAAGTACTGATCCAACAAATAGTCGGGCAAGTAACGGTCATCATCATCGAATTTAGCTACTACTTCGCCGTTACTATGTAGCACAAGGGTGTTTAAGCAGCTACCAAGACTTACATTCGCAGGTGCAGAAAGACACCCTTCTGCTTCAAACCCATGGGTCAAGATGATGAGTTCCTTGTTCGGATAAGTTTGGCGTGCAAACTGCTCTTTGACATGCGCCAGCTGATTCGGCCGGTTCGTCGATACAATCACGCTAATGAGTGGCATGTCTAAGCCAGCCTCTTCACTCATCTTGAGAAGTCGAGTTCTCCACTGCTTTGCGGCAATTTTCTTTCGTATGAGTGCCGAATTCATTGCAGCTCTGATTTCCGCTTTGTTTTCGGCAATGATCGGTACTCCAGCCCGAATCAGCTCGTCTCGAAAATGCTCGGGAGGATTGATCACAAGTTGGGCATGTTTTCCCAACTCACCGATCTGCAACGGAAAAGGCCTCCACCGCGTGTACCACCCGAGCCCACTATTGATCTCTAGATACGCAATCTTTTGCTCTTTTTCTAATTCTCGCCCAACTTTGCTAGGGCCAAAGGAGACCAACTGGAATTTTCTCTGCTCAACCAGCTGCGGCCAACTCGCCAAAACCTTTAATCCTCCGATTGGCCCTTGCCGTTCGAAAAATAGTCCTATGCGACGCAGGAGTTGCCTCATTGTTGAATCTTCCTGATGCTCTCAATCAACGCTTGACGCAAGGCAGGTGGCAGCTTTTCCAGGACCGTTTTTGCACTCTTCGGCAGTAAGGCTGGAAGGAGATAAGCAGCCAGAACTTCTGTAGGTGGTGGTATGTGTCCCTCTCCCCAATCGCCGAGCACGTAAGTTGGTCTTTCCGACAACATCGCGAGAAATGGCTCCGCGTGGGTGTCTTTATGAATATCGGTACTGTTTTGAAAATAAGTAATAGTTGGTTGGCGTGCGACGGTTTTGTAGTAGCTGGCCAAATCAATAACCTGCTCAGGTGCTTCACTTTTGCAGACAGATGCCCACGCTTTTACAGAATGCTTATGATGATAGTTTTCAATATTGGTCTGTGGATTCATTGCAAACGTCGCGGAGGAGTGTCTCAGCTGTGGTGCGGTTGCGAGAGCTGCGAAGCCTCCGGCAGACCCACCCAGCAACACAGCTTTCCTCTTCTTCCAACGACTAAGCACTGTATCAATGACTTCCGGAATCAAAGTTTGTATTGGCTCATCCCGCACCCCCGTATACCAGCCAATTCTCAAAGTCTCATCGACCGTAAAAGCGGGGTCAGAGATCGAGATGAGGGAGAAAGGCAACCACGAGGATAGTCCGACTCCGGAGAAGTACGGCGGTGTAGTGTCAGTTCTGTCTACGGCCCCGCTAAAGACGACGAGGACACTGTTACCAGGCCTTTTCCGCACCAAGATATCCAGATGCGATATGCCAAGGGATATCCGGTGGATCCCGTCCCCAAAACCCGGAGACTGATGAAAAGCGCTAGGCGAGCTGTGAAAGACGACCGGACAATCCCAGTTTTCGTAATTTGACTTATCCTGTGCCATCAAACTCTTACTCTCGATCTGAGACTCACCGACATGCCGGAATTGAATTGCTAACAGACTACTGTAGCATTTGAAAACTTTTACTAAATAGTCATTCATGGGGAACACGCTAAATATGATGGAATCTGAACTCGACAAACTTCGCGCTTCGCTCCTTCAAGCGCTGCAAGCAGCTGATCCTGCGACTGCCCAATCATTGGCAAATTCAGAAGAATTTCTCGAGCTAGCCAAAATCTGCTCTTACAGGTCCGCTCCTGAACCTGATTACGAATCCGATCACTCGGGTCTCAGCTACGGGCAGCTTAGAATGAAAAAAGCAATCGTGGCGTCCAGAGTGGCGAAAGTAATTTCCCGTAATCTGTTGCAGCGCTCAGCAGCCGACCCGTATCAGTTCAGCGCATTGGTGAGCGTATATAATTCTGCAGATTTCCTTCCTGATCTTTTCAAATCTATTGACGAACAAGAATTCCAAAACGTCGAGTACATTTTTGTCGATGATGGCTCCCAGGATGGCAGTCTTGACATCATTCGCTCTTGGGCTTCCCGGAAAACTAACGTAACGCTCATCGGCCTCGACAAAAATACAGGACCGGCCTCTGCCCGCAATCTAGCAATTGAATTTGCAACAGGTTGTTGGATTACCGTTGTGGATTCCGATGACGTTTTGGACCGAAATTATTTCCAAGAGGTCTTCGAATTCATGCAGCGGCACCCCGACTGCTCCATGTACACGACTCGAGTCCTACGGTTGAATGGAACTACAGGTGAAGTCGCTGACTCGCTACCCTTAGGTTTTAAATATCGCGAAGGCAACAGGGTTATTAATCTCGATGCCCACCCCACTCATATCCAATTGGGAGCAACCGCTTTTCTAAAACGCGCCAGATTGGAAACTCTCGGTCTAATGTACGACGAACGGGTCAGACCGACCTTTGAAGATGGAAACCTAATTTGTCGATATCTGCTGAGTGCCAATTCAAAAGAAAACTCGTCATTGGACATCGGCGAAATAGCTTCAGCTCTTTATTTTTATCGCTCACGGAATGACAACAGTTCGCTAGTACAAAGTGGATGGAGCATTGGCGAACGGTACGACGACCAACTTCGTTTTGGTTACCTCTACTTACTGCGGGACGCAATACGGGAATTGGGATTCGTCCCCAAATGGTTGGGCAACACAGTTCTTTATGACCTCTCTTGGTACTTCACCGAAGACATCACCACTCGAGCCCGCACCATGTGGTTGTATCACCAGCCCCGGCTCAAGCAAACATTTCTTTCATTGCTTGAGGATATATTCGCACTGCTGCCGAAAGATTCCGATCCGTGTCGACCCGTTAGCCAGACGATCAGGGACACTTGGTCCATCAAATACTGGGGGGCAGCGCAAACTGGTAGTTTTTGTCAACACTTTTTTGATGAACCGTTTGCCTATGTCGCGTATGAGAAAGAACCACGTCTTGTAAAGGGAAGTAACCCCCTTTCCTGGCCAGAACGCATGCGCCTTAGGCAGCTTGTAACAAGAGCTAATCCAGCCACGAACCTCATGAATGCTGTCTCGAGAAAGAGACGCCATCTACTCAAAAAAGCTGGCAAACTGAAAGCAGTTATCATTCTCAATCTTCCCTGGGTTCCTACCAGGTTGAAAGACGCCTGGATAATTACCGACCGCGTCACTGGAGCTGGAGATAACGGCGAGCACTTATACCGATGGATTGTAGACAACACTGACCAAAAGGCTTTTTACGTTCTTCGGCGGGGAGCTCCGGGCTGGGATCGGCTCAAGTCCAGCGGATACAAGGTGCTGCCATACGGAAGTGTTCGCTCAATCCTTGCGTACCTAAACGCTTCGGCGATAATTTCATCGGACGCAGTTGTCGAGTCACGAAATCTTGCACCCGCATACCTATACGGTCGACCTAAAGCACCCTTCATCTTCCTCCAGCATGGGGTTATCTATAACCGCAACATCAAGAATATTGCTGGCTGGCTAAACACTATCGATATCGACCTTATGTTCACGTCGAGCAAAGCCGAAACCGAGTACGTGGCGGGGAACGATTCCCGGTTCAGGATCGCCCCAGACAGGGTATTTCAAAACGGAATGCCGCGTTGGGACAGGCTAATTAAGCTCTCAAACGAAAAAACCAATTCGGCGACCAAGCGTGTCCTTTTGATGCCAACCTGGTTCCCCGGCAAGGACTACAGCTCCTGGCGAAATTTAGCCTCATTACTCAAGGAAAAGTATGAGGTCCAGATGGTAGCCCATCCATCTATCGCGCAAGAAGTTTCTGGCTCAAACCGAGAAGCTTTTGTCGATCCACGACAAGACGACTTTCAAGCCAGCCTCGCCCAGTGCGATGTACTGGTTACCGACTATTCTTCAGTTCTTTACGACGCCCTGACAATTGGCCGCCGCGTAATTTTATACCGACCCAAGCCTGATCGCCCAGTGCTAAGTTCTGACCCGAGAATCAATGAAATACCAGTTACAAAGAGTCCACAACAATTAATGTCTGTCTTGAGAGCTTCGACCTCACAAGCACAAACACGCCGGATAATTCAGAAAACCGATTCCTGTTCAAGTGCTTATGACGCTATTGCTAAATTTCTTCGGTCTAGCTCCTGATATACTGTAATGAACAGCTAAGCGCTTCCCTCCCTCCGTTGGTTTTAAACCAGCGTTGGAGGGAGCAAGGAAACCTATTTTTTGCGTCTTCGTATTTAGACTACAGGATTTACTCGTTTCATATCCACGATAAGGATCGCGTAACAGTGACACACAGACAGCATCGTGACCCAAAACCGATTGAGCCTCAGCGAGCAATTCGCGTTTATGATACTTCTGACTACGAAGAGCTAAAAGAAGGATACCAGCATAACATTATGATGCTGGTTGGTAACGGTTTTGATATTTCCGCCTTGCAAATGCTCGAAGCCGACTATCGGACTACCTACACCTCGTTTTTCTATTTTCTCAAAGCTCAAAATTTCAATCCGCAGAACGTGTTGTTCTCCTTGATGAACGATTTGAGAATAAAGCACGAGGGGGCTCAGACAAATAACGAGCAAGCCTATTCTAATTGGAGTGACTTCGAAGTTGCACTACAACAGCTATTAGACGAACAAAGTTCTATTTCACAGGCAAAACTGCGAGAGGATCTTCAACAACTTCAACAAGCATTTTCGCGCTATCTGGACATCGTCGTTTCCCCAGATATACTTAACCGTCTGGACCGACAAGCTAAGCAGAATGGATGGGCAGACCTCACTTTTTCGAGGTTCTTGGAGGACTTAAATGAGGAGCAACATCGACGCATAGAGCTCGCTCGCAGCTTCAACCACTACCACCTGCTCAACGTCAATGTAATCAACTTTAACTTTACGTTTCTGCTAGATAATTACCTCTTTCTTGATCAGCATCAGTTCGATCCACACCGCCACCTTCATGCCGACAGGAACTTTAGCTTCTGGCCAAACCGCCGTGACTTCCGCTATAACGGCAGCGAAGGCAATAAGAGGACCGTATGGTCATCCTATCTTATGACCGAGATTCACCATCCGCACGGTGTCCAACAAGTTCCGCGTTCACTTTTGTTTGGTGTGGATGCATCTGACGACGTTGCCAAAAAGGGTTCGGAAATGAAACTGGAAAAACCCTTTTGGGCTCAAACCCCACGACGCTTCCAGAAAATGATTGCTGAAAGCGAACTTTTTATTATTTTTGGCAGTTCTTTAGGCTCGACGGACCGTTGGTGGTGGCGCCATATCCTTGCTGCGGTTGGCCGAGGCGCTCAAGTAATCATCTACCAGTACGTTGCCGATCTTTCTTCAACAAGCATTACGGAGGATACTTCACGTGACACTTTCGTTAAGGAAAACTTTGATCGAGCTTTGTTCGACACCGAATCTCTTGACGACCAGAGCCTCATCGCCCAACTCAAGGAAAATATCATCGTCGTTCTATTTGATGATCCAACATCCTTGTCCGCTTTTGGGTGGTCGACATCAAAATCACAGCCTACCATTTGAAGTAGCGACTAGATGCCAGTGATTAGGACGTCGCCAAGATCATATTCGACCCTGAGGGCCAACTGCCAACAGTGATCGCACCGCAGTCGGCGGCAGTTTATTGGATTGTTGAGCTCCCGGACGGGATTTAGGGGGCTGATTCGTTGGTCAGCCTGTCGACTCGGGTAGTTGGCACCAACTACCCGACAAGCCTATTTAGAAGGCAACCAAGGGGAAGCTTGGGGGCGGTACAACCAATTTGTTAGCATCTACAGGTTTGTATCCGTGATGTCGTAGTCAACAATAGCTTCGCGACAAGCACGTCGCAGCTGACATTTTCTACTGTACCCATTTACGCGCACCATGAACCGCAGATCTTTCAACGGAGAATCCAATTTACGAGCTGCAAAAGTAATTTGCGAAAACAGCACTCCTTCTTTCATCCCATCATTCGGCAAGACGACCTCGTCAACAGCATTATCTAGTGGGAAGCTTAATAGACTTCGCGGCTCCACGGGGATTGGAATACCTCCTCTTTTGGAAGTAATACTTAATGAGCCCACCTTGATTGGGCGCTTTCCCCAATTGCAAATTCCAACGACAACGAAATTCTTCGGGTCTACGTCACCACACGAATAGTCTCCAGTGGCAAATCTGGTAGTAATAAATACCGCGATTAAAGAAGTGCAACGCGACTTTATAAAATCAAAAAGATAGCTTATTATACTTATGATACCTTTATACATTCACCCAGGTTACCACAACAACTCACTTTTGTACAGTCCTTTAGATGTGTCTGGGTTCGACCCCAAACTTGCCAATACCCCCTTAAGGTGCACCATCTAAATTAGCGATGATTCCATATCCATGAGAATCAAACTCAAGTCGGCACCCTGCGATCGCCACATCACCATCGCCGTACGTAGACAGGTACTGAGCCCATACAAACATAGACAAGGTCATTCGCTATACGCTCCAACGAAACATCCGAGGCCCCATTTCAAATAAGAAATAGTTCGTCAAATCTCCTCGTGCCTACTACTGCTCCAGCAGTTTTTTAATCTCTCGCTCCACTCGAGCTGAATTATTCTTGTCCTTGAACGCAAAAAACTCGTCCATTCGGCTAAGATACTCTCCCCTAGGGACACCATTAGACTCAATACCTGCGATTATCGCGTCCACAGTAGATTCTACACTTGTACAGACCGGCCCAAATCCATCCTCCATGTAGTCAAAATAGCCTTTTGTATAAGTGTGGTTCTTAAAGAACGTGTCATAGTCAAACTGCGAATACACAACGAATTTCCGGAGATAAGCGGCGTCGACGGCGACACTTGAATAGTCCGTAACAAATACCGTCGCCTTGCTTATTAAATCTTTATAATCAAAGGGAGGCTTTAGCACACTGACCTGAGGAGACGAGCGGAAATCCCCAGCCTGGACCGCGTGATTAGGGTGTAATACTAGCTTTAGCTTGAATCCAGTCTTTTTAAGGACCCGGTTAAGACGCTCATTCTCGATAAGTTGCTGATAAAACGCGAAATATTCTGAGTTTCGAAACTCTGTATTATAAACTCGCTTTTTCGTCTCTTTATCGACACTACCAGCTAGGTGTTTTCTCCACGTAGGAGCGATAATTACCGTCTTATCATGCGCAAAACTTAGTCGGTCATAACGTGGTAAGCCAGTCAGAGCGACCCGGCCCTCTCCGAACCCGTATTCGCCATCAACGATAGAACGATATTCACGATCACCAACCGTAATGAATTGGTCAATCGTCTTATCATAGCAATTCAGCCATCCACTTAGGTTTTGAATGTTAACTCCATGGCCAAGGAATACAAAACGGTATCGGTAGCTGCCTCCCATAATCTTATGGTCTTTCCCAAACGGATTCAAGACATAATCATCGGCCTGGGATGAAGCAAACACATCAGCAACCAAAAATAGAACGCGTCCCCAAAAGGTAGAAGGATCTACGACCCTACCTACTTCCGAAAGCTCATGGAATGCGGCGTCTGCTCTTGAATGCAGAAAGAAGATCTTTTCATTGCGGCTCTTATTCTGATTCAGATATCTGAAAAACGCCTCGCCATTATCTCCCGCAGAGGAGAAGCGGTCCGAAATTATCCACCATTGACGTTTCTTAGATAACCTTATCCCCAGTGCAAGGATACGATACCATAACAATAACAACTTTCTCCGCTGTATTCCTTTATACGGCCCTGTAGCAATATCTTTTGCAAAAGAGAGTTCTCGGCGCATAAGCGCCCGTTTGCTTACTGGTTTAACAGCCAGTTGCCTGTTTTCCACGTTTTGAACAAACCAGTCACCGAACTCACGATACGCCGTACGTGAATTGGTCATCTTCGCGTTCTTTGTGAAGACAAACTCGGTAGCATAAATATGCCCACCATACTTGACGGCAGGGGTTATCCGAGTATCCGGCCCGACCGGAATTTTGATTACGAAATACGGGGGCTTGAAAAGCGGTTCTCCCAAAAACTTCACTGTTTTATATTGAGGAGTTTCGGTTCGAATACTCTTGACAAATTCGCCATTCAGAATAAATCCAAACTGTATGCCATTAAGCGGTAGGCCTTTATTAAAACCCTTAAGCTCCAGTTTTCCATCTCGAATGTCGATCGAACTGACATGGCATTTAAAGTTGGTTGGTCCAGGGGCCCAGACGCAAAAGCCTCGATAGTAGAATCTCTGATTCCGCAAGTCCATGGAGGACATTGGATCCTCGCCATATTTAATGGAGAACATATAGAGCTTATGCTCGATGTTCACATGTTCGAGGCGCATTATGACCGAATCATCCAAATGCTCTATGAGTCTCTTTAACCGCCGCTTATAGTCATCTTCTTGCCAGTCAAGTAGTACAGATTGCTTTGCTTGCTTTAATCGCCACTGCAGGTCATACGCGACTACCATCTGGACATAGCGAGGTATTTTTCCTGATTCGGAATATGCATACTGATTAAACAAACTAAAGGCAAAGTATTCCAATACCGGCGAATACCAGTCCGGTACGTTTACATTCTGATCTAGAGCGGATCCTCCTCCTTCCCGCTTTCGATACAAGTATCCGCCCTTGTCAACCACGCCGTACTTACCTGTACGCATAATAAACTGCGTTACAGCTTTCATATCCTCTGCGTATTTCAAACGAGAATCCAAATGGATTTGCGAGTATACAAAAGCTTTTCGCTCAACGAAAGAGCTACTCAAAGATCCCTGGATAAGGGACCACTCTTTACTTACATCAATTACCCGACTTCCTTTTCTAAACTTGCTATTTAGTAGATGTTCTCCTTCACGCGCACCAAAAAAATGAATTGGAACAGTTGCCAACTCGACGCCATCGTCATGTCGTGACTCAAAAAACTCTAGAACCGATTTCAGCGTGTCTTCGGCGTATAAATCATCAGGATCGAGAAATCCCAAGTACTTTCCCCGCGCCATAGAGATTCCACGGTTCCTCGTTGCACTGACCCCTCTATTTTCCTGTTGATAATACCTAATATTGTCAGGAAAGCGCTGTTGATATGCAGTGCAAATATCATGTGAGCCGTCCGGTGATCCATCATTAATTAAAATGATCTCCGTATTTTCCACAAAGGGAAGTGTCTGGTTTATTACGCTGTCAACCGCCTCGGCTAAGTAGCTTTCAACGTTGTATACCGGCATAATGATCGAAAATTTTAGGGAGCAATCCGGCGTAGAGTACTGAGATTCAGGCATAGTTAGTTTTCTAAATTGTCTTCAAGCTGGTTAGAAATTCGTGCAACCGAACGTTGACTCCAATACTAATACATCTGCTTTCTGTCTACCATTTTCGTTAGAGCCTAAGACGATTGGATGCTCAATTCTGATTACATTTCGCCACTATCCACTCACCCCTGCACCGGCAAGCCTGAATGGATTAGACACTCAAGGGTTCAATTTTCACGTTTTGCAGGTTGACCTAGCAGATCAACTTATCCATGAATCCGAGCGCTATGTAGTGCATCCGGCATGCCAATGGTACGTTTGGTATCGGTTGGCCACGAAGGTAAAGAAGATCTATTCTGGCTAGTTTACTTCAATACTGTGGAATCCAGACTCATCTTTTGCGATAACGCCAATGATGCCGGAACTCGCGAAAATATCCCTCGTCATTACCAGCACACTGCACCGATAAACGCCACGAGGGATCGAGCCCGCAAGATCCAAGGGTTCTCTTCGGAGCGTGGCATAAGCCGACTTCGACTGTGAAGGCGCCACTCCGTTGGGCCTTTCCAAAAGCCCCAACGGAAAAATAAAACGTCTGTCGATGCTTTCTAACAGGAGCCTGACCACACCATCACCCCAATTGCGTAACACTGCCCCCCTGGGAGCAAGACGGCCATGCAGAGTTAATTTTCCGTCTTGAGTTATTTGAAACTGCTCAACGTAGTTGTACTCATTTTTATCTACCACGCGAATTTGCTCGATCAGCAATTTATCAACGTAGACATGTTCCTGCGTATTTACGTACCTGAAAGCGTAGCTTTCTTCAAAGATTCCTCCCCACGAGTCCGAATCGGACTGGAGGTCTCTCTCTGCCTTGAATGAACGATCCGCGAACTCAACCGCAATTCTTAAACGATTATGCCCTAACGGGAAATCACCGATTGGGATACCCTTTCGTCCCAAAGTCGCAGTCAAACCTGCAGAGTAATCAACATACTCCCAACGCGTATTTCGCGTAGTAGTTTTGTTATCAATTAGCGAGCCCAATCTAAACGTATCCTCGCCAACTATCAAGTTTCTGTTCATTTGGCCGTGTCGCTCAACAGGATACCCCCTGACAATGGTGTCAGCCTCGAGAAATAGACGAGTGTTTTCGATGTGAAGCTTGCGTAGTTTGGTCTCGAGCTTGCCATGATCCTTGTTTGCGATCGGAGAGGTTAACTCTTGATAATCTTCCACCACTTGTTCGCCTAAATGTGGGTTGAGACCGTCCAAGAGCAACAACAGTACAGCTTGCACCAAAGGCACCGAATACGGAGTGACATCAATGTGTTCGGAGATGTGTCGCGAGTTGACGCGTATTAAGCTGAAGTTTTGCATCCGCCTCAGGCTATGCAAACTTGGCTCAATTTCTTGCTCATACTGGTGATCATTTTCGGACGTTAATATAATAATTGGGATTTTACTTAGGGCTTGTGTATCAATTAGGTCCGGAAGCATCTTATCCATAACATCAAATATGGTCTGGTTGCCTCCGCTTACTTCCTCAGCGCAGGTAGGCCAATTCTTTTTGAGGTACTGGCCAACTTTGAATTGTGGAACAGTTACCATACAGCCACCCAAGTTCAACTTCAGGGTGTGATAAAGTGCGGCCGATCCCCCTTTTGAAAAACCAGTAGCGACAATATAACTACGCGGGATGTTAAAATATTGTGTCAACACATCAACGAACTCTTCAACTAGCCGTGTCGGTGTATTTGTACCATCCAAATAAGCATAGTAAGTATTGGCATTGTTATCGCCGAATTCGTCGTAAATCCAGATGATATCTTCACGCACCGGGTCGAAGCCACGACCTTGAAAATCAAGAGTTCCTTTTGGCCGAAAACCCGAAAACACTAGAAGAATTCGTCGCCTATCCGTCTTTCCTGGTTTATAGCGATATTTTAAACGGCCAGAGTTTAGATCGATGTAATTATCACCCGGTTTGAGGGTCATTTGGCTCTTTCCCTTCAAAGCATATGCCTACTAACACGATTTGTCCCGAGGTCTCCTGTTCCCAAGTTTCCTTATCAACATCTTACTGGACGACCCCGATCAAATAACTTTACCAGGCCCATAATTCACACATGGCTGTATACGAATGATTTTCGTCAATGAACTCACTTTAAAGGCCCGCTACGGGCTGAAACGGGAAAATTTTCAGGTTTAGATTGTCAAGGCTTCCTAACCAGAAATTCATACTAAAAAAATTATGAGGTAACTCTGTTGACTGCCTACGAATATATCGCACGGCTGAGGTGGATTTCATAGCATCACGACTATGCTACGCGCGATAAAGAAAAACCTTGTTGATTTTATCTCTCAGACTTATTACTTAAGAGCCTACAATGAGACTCTCTGGTAGGAGAAGAATCAACACCTAACTTACGGTTAGGATAGAAGAATGTACTATGGCACCCATGATTCAATTCGTTGTCGGAGCAGCCGCCGGGTACGTGTTCGGCACGAAAGCCGGGCGCAAGCGCTATCACCAAATTGTCAACGCCACGCAGAAGGCAGTGAACTCGCCGGTGGCCAAACAAGTGGTGACGTCCACCCGCAAGGCCATCGCGAACAAGATCGATCCGGAACCCCGCATGCGTGAGATCAAGGATTTACGGGGTAAGCGGGGGCACCAAGACCAAATCCTGGAACCAGACGAGGACTAGCGTTTACTTGCGTTAAAGTTACTATTCGTGGCTTGCCAACGAGGCCACGATGCCGTCGAGGATGTCTTTCTCACTGATCACAATCGAGTCAAGACCAGTGAGATCCTCGGCGGCTTTTAATATTTCCTCGACGACAGCGGCGCCGGCGGGGATGACGTCGGCACGTCCGGGGTGGATCACCGGGTGGTCCTTGCGTTCCTGCACGCTCAACGCTTGGATCTCAGCGATGGTGGCGCGCAGATCGTCGAAGGAGAGACGGGAGAGGTGGATGCGGGTTGGGTCGTACTCGGGAAGGCGCTGGGTGAGCGCGGAGAGCGTCGTAAAGGTGCCGGCGCAGCCGACCACCGTGCGGGCCTTCGCCATGTTGACCACCGCTGCCGCATGCTGCACCTGCTCGCGCGCGTAATCGCGGGCCGCGCGCAGCTCCTCGGGTGCTGGCGGATCCGAGCACAAGAAACGCTCCGTGAGGCGCACACATCCCATCTGGGTGGAGATGCGGCCCTCGATGGTGTCGCCGTTGCCCACAACGAACTCGGTAGAGCCGCCGCCTAAGTCGATGACGCAGAAGGGGCCGTCGTCGGCAGGAAGGTCCATCGTGGCACCGATGAAGGAAAGCTGGGCTTCCTCCTCCCCCGTGATCACCTCCGCCTGTGCGCCGGGCTGGATCTGGCTGAGCAGCTCGCGGGTCATGTCGAAGAAGACGTCACGGTTGGAAGCGTCGCGAGTCGCGGAGGTGGCGACCATGCGCACACGCTGCGCACCCTCGGCGAGCATGCGCTCAGTGTAGGTGGCGAGCGCCTTGCGGGTGCGCTCAATCGCCTCCGGGTTAAACGCGCCGGTCTCGTCCACGCCCTGCCCCAAGCGCACGATGATGTTCTCGCGGCAGACTTCCTCGAACGTGTTCGTCTCGGGGTCGAAGCGGGTGATCAGGAGGCGAATGGAGTTCGTACCGCAGTCAACCGCGGCGAGCGTTAGTGGCTGGCTCATGCGAGGTGCTCCCCCGCCTCAGCGAGCGTGATGCCGAGCTGCTCCAGCGTCGGCCAATCAGCCGGGATCGCGGTGCCGCGCAGATTACCGTGCTCGGCAGCGAGCGCCACAGCCTCCGTGCCGAAACGGAAGTGCTCCGGGCCCTCCGCCAACGCGTAGGCAATCAGCACATGCAAGCACTTCACCCGGTCCGGCATGCCGCCGCCAGAGAAGTCCGTACCCAGATCCTCAATCTCGTTGCGCTTCGCCAAAAAGTACTCGTGGGCACGGCGATAGTCCTTCTGCAAGTCCTCGTCCACGGCCAGGCGGGCCTCCATCCACTTCATCACCTGAGCGCCCTCCAAACGCGAAGCCTCGGCCGTGAGACGGCGGTCCGTCAGGTAGTAGAGCGTGGGGAACGGAGTGCCGTCGTCAAGCTTTGGTGCAGTCTTGACCACCGCAGGCTGGCCGTCCGGCGTGCGGTAGGAAATTTCCAGCACACCGCGGGGCGCGCGGCCGAGCTGCTCCTGAATGATATTGAGATCCTCTTGAGTCGGTTGCATGAGCAACATTGTTCCACACGGGGTGGGCGGTGGTGGAACGGTGCGGCGGAGGTGGGTTGAGGCTTCAGCTGCTTCTTGCACAATCAGTCATGGGGGCATTGCCTAACTGACTAAGGTTGCGTAGAATGTGTACCACAGCACCAACCCGAGAAGGATACAGCTGGGTTCCCGAATGGGAGTAAGGTCAAACGACCTGAGAATTCCTTTGCTCCAAGGGTTGGTGTTTTACTTTTCGAAGGCGATTTGCGGCTCAGTTATTTTGTATTAATTTTCCTTCTTAACTGATCAAGACAGTGACCAGGGTCTTTTTCAACTTGATGCGCGATAAATTCGACTGCTGCCTCGGAATATATCCAATTGCTCGTTTTCTCTCCCGCAGTCTTACGGTCGTAGGAGAAGCGCTCATCGCCTTTCATCTCGTACGCTTTGGTAAAGAGTTGGAAAGCATACGTAGTAAACTTCTCTTTCACTGAACCATTGAAGCAAAAAGTAATGCCTCTTTTCTTTAACAAAGAATCGATCTTTTTAGTCGCGTTACCAGCAGTATAAGGATAAAAGCTAACGGCATCTTTCACATCCTTGACGATGGCGATGCCATGCTCCGATCCGTTTTGAATGTAAACATTCAAATCTGCATCATTCTTCTTTTTAACCAGCCTCAACGAGGTCTCGTAAGTCGCCGCGATCCTCTGATTTCCTTCAGCCCCGATAGCATCCGCAACATCTTTCCGCCGGGCAAGTAGTTCCTGCGCAACTGCAGCGTCATACTTTGTCCGAATAACGTCAGGAACGATTGCACCTCTTCTCATTGCCAAGGCCAACCGATTGTCTGGGATGAGCTCGCTTACCGAACGGTTATGCAATTCCCAAAGCTTGTCCGCATAGTTTTCCACGCACGACTGCAAGAAGGGCCCATAAAACAAGTCGTACTCGTCTGTAATGAAGTGCGTGTTCGTATTACGAAACTCCATCACATTCTTCATGTTTACCCGAAGAGGATCCTTCTCATTCGTAAAAACCCTCTTCAAACAATCGGAAAGAGCAAGAGTCCTACTAGGATCATCTTTGAAGTAAATTGAATCAATGCCCCACTTTCTGATCATGTGAGCTTTCAGCATCAGCTCCCAAGCATTGCACAACAAAATCGAACAACTTTCCGCACCGTATTTTAAGCTCGGTCGATTGTACAGTTCGACAGCAAGAACAAACGCCTCCTCACTCTTATCCAGCAAGCGGGTAATTGTCTGCTCGTTTCCTTCATCGATACACATATCACCAAAGTTTACTCGAATCGATACGCAAAGACGTTCTAATATCGATCCCTTTGGTTTCGCTGCGCACCCTGTCCTGCCTGCGCTTTCTAAAACCTAATCCCCGATCAGCTGAAATTTGCTTCCTAAGTACTCTGCCTCCCTGCTAGCCCAACCGCTTTTCTTCACCAGGTTCTCAAAGGACTTATACGAGGCAGCGCCAAGAAGCCGCGCAGCATCTCTCTCAGGAATCTGTCCAGACTTTGCGGCAAAGGTGATCGTCTCGAAGAACCGCTCGCCGACGCGAGACCGAACGAGGACATGGAACGAAGGACCGCCGCTGCCTTCTTGTGTAGCTTTCTTTTCTTTCCTGACACGGACCAATCGCATAACTTCGTCGAACTCTTGTTGCTCGATCAGGAAAATATCTTTCAAGCGCAACAGCATCGCTTCCCTACTGATGCCAAACACGCTTGCCAGAGACGTGACGTTGTCGAGCAAAGAACACTTCTTGTTGTACCGTTCTTTCACTGCAGTCTCTGGGGCAATGAATGCCGCTGCAAACTCGTTACACCAGCGCTCTACCCGCAGGTGATCGCTGTGGTCAGAAATACCAGCCTTCCCCAAAGCAACATGACCCAACTCGTGGGCGAGACTGAAGAGCTGCGCAGTTTTAGCGTCACTTGTATTCACAAACACCAGGCAGAATTCCCCATCAATCAGGGTGAATCCGCGGAACTCATCAATACTGAAATGACGTTGCGTAGAGTTTCCGACAATGGAATTTCGGGATACTAAAATCCCTACATCTTCCATCTGATGCGCTAGTGTCGTCACTCTCTCTGGCCCAGGAATTGCAGAAGCCTCGTCAAACCCCAGCGCGATGCGAGCCTGGCGAGCAGCCAGGATGGAACTGGTGGAATCTTGGGCAGAGCGCAGAATTTCAGGACCAGGAATTCCAACTTCCTCCGCGTAATCCGAGTACCACCCCAAGCGCGCCTCGGCGGAGTGAATAACTTCCTGCAGGTCAGGACTCAACCCATCGAGACGCTCATTTCTGACAGTACGAAAATCAGGTAAATCAGTCTCTTCGCCAGAAGGCGCCTGTAGAAGGAGCCGTCCAAATGGGATACGAGCTTTCTTCGCTAGCTCTTCCGCTTGGTTGAGCGTCGGACGCTCCTCCCCTGAGCGCCAATCGTTTACCTTGGGAAACGTGGCACGGAGCTTTTCGTCACTGAGTCCCGTACGTCGCAGCGCCCAGTCCAATACGGACGGCTCAATATCAATACGCAGAACCCCCATCGCTTCCCTCCTTTCAACCTTGGTAATGCAAACGGCACAACAGAATTGAGAATACTTTAACTTGCCTGGTTAAACGTTAAAACCCAAGGACCCAGCCGAAGAACTCAGTGAGCTTCGAGCGCTTCTTTCTTTTCGGGAGCGTGAGGTAATCAATCAGCCACTGCTCCTCTCGTTGTCGCAAGCCGTTGGGTTGGTTTCAGGCTACACAGTTCTGGTTCTTGATTGCGCTTGTTGGACCCCAGCGTGGGCGTAAAAAGCGTGTGCTAGATGTCGTGCGATGCAGGTCGCGCTGTTTGGGCCGGGCTTGGCGGTTTTCGGCGACCAGCGTCGCACTCCTTTAATCGCACGCTGCTAATAGCACGCTGTTAGTCGGTCGACGGGAGCGCTCGGGGTGGCGTCGGTGGAAGCCTGGTGATTCTCCAAATGGGAGTAAAAGGATTGGAATAATCCAGGTGGGGGCGCGCAAAAAGTGGATTGCAGTAATCCTGTTGCTACCTTTTAGGCTCGGGCTACTGCGCTTCAGGCGCTTCAGGCGCCTCAGGTGCTTCCGCGGGCGCTTCGGGCGCAGGCGCTTCCGCGGACGCAGGCGATTCTTCAGGAGCGTCGGCGGGGATGTCCTCGGGGACCTCGCGCAGGGAGTCCCAGAGGAAGACGGCCCAGCCACGGTCATCCGGGGTTTCGTCGGAGGTGATCGTGGTGCCGTGGGTCATGCGGGGGTCGATGACTCGCCAGGCGGACTCGCCGGGCTCCATCACTCCGAGGCGGCGGCGGGCGACCTGGTTGAGATACTCGGGGTCCTCGTACTTCGCGATCTCGCGCTCGAGGTCCGCCTGGCGGCGCTCCAAGTACTCAATGTTTGCCTGGGCGCGCGCGATCTCGTTGCGGCCCTCGTAGAAATTGCGAAGTGGGGCTGCTACTGCCACGAGTACGGCGATGAGCACGATGATGAGCAGGGCGAGCGTCGCTAAGTTGGGGGCGGCGAAGCGTGACTCCCTGTTGGCCTTCTGCTCGGCGAGCTGCTGCTTGCGCTGCTCGCGGGACGCCACGGGCACAGTGCGAGCCAGCCGCTTCCTGCGGCGCTTCACTGTGTGCTTGTCTTGGGGCGTGCCAGTGCTCATAGTGTCCATCAGTGTACAGCAGGGAAAAACACGACACCCCCTGCCACGCGCGAGCGCGCGATCGGCAGGGGGTGCGTACGAATCAAGCGATTACTTGAAGCGTGGGAATGCGGAACGACCAGCGTAAACAGCGGCGTCGCCGAGCTCTTCCTCGATGCGCAGCAGCTGGTTGTACTTCGCAACGCGCTCGGAACGAGCCGGTGCACCAGTCTTGATCTGGCCGCAGCCCAGAGCCACTGCGAGATCCGCAATGGTGGTGTCCTCGGTCTCGCCGGAGCGGTGGGACATCATGGTGCGGTAGCCAGCGCGGTGAGCCATGTCCACAGCGTCGAAGGTCTCGGTCAGGGTACCGATCTGGTTGACCTTCACCAGCAGTGCGTTCGCAGCGTGCTCCTTGATGCCACGTGCGAGGCGCTCAGGGTTGGTGACGAAGAAGTCGTCGCCAACAATCTGGACCTTGTCGCCAATGGTCTTGGTCAGGTTTGCGTAGCCCTCCCAGTCATCTTCCTGCAGTGGGTCCTCGATGGAGACGATTGGGTACTCAGCGATGAGCTCCTCGTAGACCTTGGCCATCTCCTCAGCAGTGTGCTCGCCGCCCTCGAACTTGTACACGCCGTCCTCGAAGAACTCGGAGGAAGCAACGTCGAGAGCAAGTGCGACGTCCTCGCCAGGCTTGAAGCCAGCCTTCTCGATTGCCTCAACGATCAGGTCAAGCGCTGCGCGGGTGGAGTCGACGGAAGGAGCGAAGCCGCCCTCGTCGCCAAGGCCGGTGGACAGGCCCTTTGCGTTAATAACGGACTTCAGGGAGTGGTAGACCTCTGCACCCATGCGCAGAGCCTCAGCGAAGGACTCAGCGCTCAGCGGAGCAATCATGAACTCCTGGACGTCAACGCCGGAGTCAGCGTGCTCGCCACCGTTGACGATGTTCATCATCGGAACAGGCAGGGTGTGAGCGTTCGGGCCACCGATGTAGCGGTACAGCGGCAGACCAGCGGACTCAGCAGCAGCCTTCGCCGCAGCGATGGACACGCCCAGGATTGCGTTCGCGCCGAGGCGGGACTTGTTGTCCGTGCCGTCGAGCTCAATCATTGCCTGGTCGAGCAGACGCTGATCGTCAGCCTCGATGCCAGCCAGTGCGTCAGCGATCTCCTCGTTGACGTTCTTGACAGCCTTCTGGACACCCTTGCCGCCGTAGCGATCGCCACCGTCACGCAGCTCGTGCGCCTCGTGTGCGCCAGTGGACGCACCGGAAGGAACACCCGCAATGCCGTGCGCACCATCGTCGAGGAAAACCTCAGCCTCAACGGTTGGGTTACCGCGAGAGTCCAAAATTTCACGAGCAAAGACGTGCATAATATCAGCCACTACAGTTCATCTCCTTGAGATTGGCCAAACCAAATTTCCGTTACCGATTGTTCCAGATCGCAGCAAAAAATGCTTGTTGGTGTTCGTCACACTCGCGCTTTCCCTGCGTTTCCGTGCAGCGATAGGCCCACAACCACGCCATTTAAGGTCACACCATTCGGAATGTGATCTTCGTCAAACCTTTTGTCCATGCCCGGTTTCGCCCACTTTTGTGGCTTTCTCGGCATGGCTGCGGCATGCCTACCGGGTGGCGCGCTGGGTGAGCGCGTAGTTCGCAGCGGCATCGCGGACGTTGTGGAGGTACTCGCGCGAGCGGTTATACGTCAGCACCGCATCCGACCACCCCTCCGCAGTGGACAGGTCACGCCCGTTCGCACAGAGGAGGTTCGCGGCACTCAGGGCGGCGTCGTCAATTTGCTGCGGGTTTGCTACCCCATCGCCGTCGGCGTCGCGGCCATAGATCGCCCACGAGCCGGGGATGAACTGCATCGGCCCCACCGCGCGGTCGAACTCGGTATCACTATCGAGGGTGCCGCCGTCCGTGTCCGTAATGAGTGCGAAGTTTCCCGTGCCGTCGAGCGCCGGGCCGACGATCGGCGGCTGCGCCACCCCGTTCTCGTCGAGGCGGCCGGCGTCGAACTTCTTGCCCGTGTAGGTGCCGTGGCGGGTCTCCACCCACCCGATGCCAGCGAGCGTATTCCACTGCAGATTGCAGGCCGGCCAGGCTTCCGCCGCGATCAGTGCGGCGTTACCGTATGCACGCACCGCCTGCGGGTCTACCCCGATTTCCCCCGCGATAGGGGCGGCCCACGCGTGGAGTTCGTTGGCGGTTCGGCCGGGCGCGTGGACGTCGATAGTTGGCGGTGGCATGGCAGCGGCAGGGGGTACGTCTTCCGGGACGGGTTGACGCTGCACGAACTGCTCCGGACCGCCGAGCGCGCTCAGCAGGAAGGCCACCAACGCAACAACCATCACCACCGCACCGACAACGACAAGCAGCGCCACACACCCACACCCGCGCGCACGCCTGCCGGGACGGCCAGAAAACGTCATGGCAGAAGATCCTACACTACCCCCGTAATCCCCAATTTTCACTTGCGCCACACCAGTAACAGGTATGGTGTATCCCGTTCTGTTTTTCAAGCACCTATTTACAACCTGAAAGTGAGCACCCTATGCGCATTTCCACCCGTATCGTAGCCATCGGCGTCGCAGCCCTGACCGGCCTGGCAGGCCTCGCAGCACCAGCAGCACAGGCACAGGACGCCACCTCGCTCCTGCAGCTGGTCAACGGCAACGTCAAAACTATGAACTGCAGCACCCTGCGCGTCACCCTCAACGGCACCGGCGTCGCAGGCAAGGACACCACCCGCCAGCAGCTGGTCAACAACCTCAATGGCAAGATCGGCGACTCCATTGCCCTTCGCGTCATGTCCGGCGGCACCGTCCAGGCAGTTGCGGACCGTGCGCTGGAGTGCGGCATCGTGAAGCCGGACCCAGTACAGGACTGGGCGAAGCTCCGCGGCAGCTCCCAGACCAACATCCCGCCACAGCTGCAGCAGCTGTCCTCCAACCTGGACTTGGGCCAGCTCCTGGCACGCTAGGTTTTAGGCGCTCGCCCCGTTGCTTGCGCACCACATTCCCGTTTTCCTTCGCCAACTTTTGCGTTTCCCCAGGTCACGTAAAGCACGGGAGGGAATTTGGTGTCAGTTCAAGCAGCACGCGCACCACATTCCACGATTCCGACCGGCGAGCGCGGCAAAAGCCCAGGTCGGACAAAACCTGTGAGGGAATGTTGTGAGGGAATGTGGTGCGCACCCCGCTAGCGCACAATCCCCAAAGAAGCCCCTACTCCACCACCAACTTGATCACGTCGGTCGGGCCTTCGTCGCCCGCGAACTCGACGGGCTCGACGGTGGGGGTAATCGGGGCGTTCACGTCGAGCTCATCGCCGGTGGTGGCGCTGGGGCAGGCGTCGATAATTGAGGGGTCGAACCACTCGATGGCGGGTGTGCGATCATCGCTGAAGATGACGCCTATGCCACTCCAGGTCTCCCAGCGCTGCGAGTTGTTGTTGATGCTGTAGACATCGTCGGGGTTGAAACCCAGGGCCTCCGCTTGCGCCTTGTCGGTGTACGGGCAGAAAAGATAGGCACGCTCGGCGCTGTCCCCGACAACCTGCGACACCGTAAACGGTGCGCCCTCCTGCGCGGCGGCTGCGAAGCCCAGGTCCGTCGACTTCCCTGTCGAACACCCGGCTAGCGCCACGCAGCTCAGTGTAAGTCCAGCAAGAGCCGTTGTACGCGCCTTCATGATGGTCTCCTATCCTTGGCGGGCGTGCTCACGTACCGCGAATTCTACCGCGTCGAGTGGCAAGTCGGGGGCGTGCTCGTCGCGCCCGGCCTTGATAGCCGCCAGGTAGGCGCCGTATTCGTCGGCGGACCAGTCGCTGGTTACGTCCAGGCCGGCGCCCTTCGCGCGGTTGGAGCAGATGATGAGCGGCTTCTCGTCGGCGGCCTCCTGCGGGCCGGCCAGGAAGTAGATCAGGCCCGACGCGAACTTCGCAGGCAGGCCGGTAGCCACGACGGCCTCGTACTGCTGGACCGGCGTGAGCTCACCAGAGCCGACCTTACGCAGCGCCTGCAGCAGCGCGTTCGCCTTGCCCTTGTTGCGCAGGAACTGCTGCAGCTTCAACTGCGCCTGCGCGTTCTTTCCGCCCTGGAACGCGAAGGACGCGCCCAAAAAGTCGATGATCTGGTCGCGGGCCAACTCGGAGTCCACCACATCCTGTGCGAAGGCGAAGACTTCGCGGCGGGTCAGCGTCGCGGTGGCGTCGTCGCGGAAGGGTGGGACGCGGCGCAGGTTGTGCGGCCAGCCGGTCTTCCAGCGGATCGGGGAAAAGCTGACGGTTTCTTGCGCGACGGCCTCCGCGGTTGGGGAAACGGCCTTGATGGCTTCTGCAATCTGGTTTGTCATGCGGACTATTGTTACACACTATGACCATCCTCGTGCTTGACCCTCGTTGGCCCGACATGCTGCCCGTTTCAGTAGCGCAGCGCATCCGCGGACCAGTGGAGTTCACCATGGAAGTGCCCGTCTCCGTGCGTTGGGACCTTGCCGACGCCCCCGACGGCCCCTCCCCCTGGCTCCTCACCACGAACGAGGACGACGAGCTCGTGCGCGAGCGCATTGCGAAAGGTGAGCACGTCGAGCGGGTGCCCTCGCTCGAGGACCCCGTCCACCAGGCAGTATCCGTCATGCACGCGGCGCGCACCCGCGGGCAGTGGGAACGCTCCATGACGCACGAAACGCTGCTGCCCTACCTCCACGAGGAAACCGAGGAGCTCGCCGCCGCCATCACCGACAACGAGGGCGACGAAGCCCTGCGCAAAGAGCTTTCCGACGTCCTTTTGCAGGTCCTCTTCCACGCCGAAATCGCGGCAGAGCGCGGCGCGTTCGGGTTCGCGGAGGTGGCGCAGGGGTTCGTCGATAAGATGAAGGCGCGCTCCCCCTACCTTTTCGACGGCAGCACCGGCACCATCGACGCCGAAACCCAAGACCGCCTGTGGCAGGAGGCCAAAGCCAAGGGCCACTAGCCTTGCGGCCCGTACGCTCCGCCGCGTAAGGCGCGGTCGTTGAGCTCCCGACGCGCCTGCTCCAACGCCACCAAGTCGGAAAACAGTGCGTTGTAGGCGGCCTCGTCGTCGGAAGGACGCATGCGCTGCAACTGCGCTTTCAGCAGCGCAATCTGATCTCCCACGCGGGTCTCCTGCAACCGCGAGAGCACCGAATCCACGTAGCGGTCAATGTCGTCCGGGTGCATCGGCTCAACCGCCAACTCTGAAACGAAATTGCGGCCCACCAGGTCCAGCATCTCCTGCGCGACCTTCGCCAAAAACTGCGGGCCGACGTGCGCGCCCGTCACCCCGCCAGCCTTCTCGATCGCGTCACGCACCTGGCGATACGCCGGGTTGGTAAACGCCTCCGGCGAAATACCCTCAAAGTAACTGCCGGCCTTCTCCGGGTACTGCAACGCAATCTTGAGCGCCTCGCGCTGCGGCCACAGCAGCGGATCCTGCGGGTTCGGCGGCACCAACGCGGGCGGCTGGCCCGGCGCGGCCTGCTGCTGGTTGCGCTGTGGTTTCTGCCAGGTGCGCTGCTGCTTCTTCGGCCGACGCGCCTCCTCGCGGACCTGCTGGAGCACCTCGTCCGGGTTCGGCCAGCCCACCCAGCCGGCGAGCCTGCGTGCGTACTCCGTCTGCAGCACCTTGTCGCTGATACCGGCAACGACGGGAACGGTGCGTCGCAACGCCTGCAGGCGCCCCTCCGCCGTGTCTAGCGAATAGTCCTTCAGCAGGGACTCGATCACGAACTCAAAAATCGGGATTCTCGACGCCACCAAGTCCCGCAACGCGGAATCCCCACGCTCAAGGCGCAGGTCACAAGGGTCCAGGCCGTCGGGGGCGACCGCCACAAACGACTGCCCCGAAAACTGCTGATCCCCCTGGAACGCGCGCATCGCCGCCTTCTGGCCGGCCTCGTCGCCGTCGAAGGTGTAAATCAGCTCGCCGCGGAAGTAGTTGTCATCCAGCATGAGGCGGCGGATCACCGCCATGTGATCCTTACCGAACGCCGTACCACACGACGCCACCGCCGTCTTCACCCCCGCAGCGTGCATCGCCATCACGTCCGTGTAGCCCTCCACCACCACCGTCTGGTGATCCGTGGCGATGTGCTTCTTCGCCAAATCCAGCCCGAACAGCACCTTGGACTTGTGGTACAACATCGTGTCCGCGGTGTTCATGTACTTACCCATCGGGTCATCCTCGAAGAGCTTACGAGCCCCGAACCCGATCACGTTGCCGGCCACGTCCTTAATCGGCCAAATCAAACGGCGCCGAAACTTATCAATCGGCCCACGACGCCCCATACTCGAAATCCCGGCGTCCTGGAGCTCCTGGGCGTCGAAACCCTTGCGAAGCAAGTGCTTCGTCAGCGTGTCCCAACCATCCGGGGCGTAGCCGCACTCGAAGTGATAAATCAGCTCCTTCGAAAACCCACGCTCCAGCAAAAAATTCCTACCGACCTCCGCCTCCGGAGTCTCCAACTGCTCACGGTAAAACTCGTGGGCCGCCTTATTCGCCGCCAACAAGCGCGCGCGAGTCCCCGGCTTCACATCACGCCCACCAGTGGTCCCGCCCTGGTAGTTAATGTGGTAGCCAATCTCCTGAGCAACCGCCTCCACCGCCTCCGGGAAGGACATCTGCTCCATCTCCATCAGGAACGAAAAGACGTCCCCGCCCTTGCCCGTAGAAAAGCAGTGGTAGTAACCACGCGCCGGACGCACATGGAAAGACGGCGTCTTCTCATCCTTAAACGGGCTCAAGCCCTTCAGCGAGTCATACCCAGCCGGTTTGAGCTGCACATACTCGCCAACGATGTCCTCGATCGCCGCCCGCTCACGAATAGCCTCAATGTCACTATCCGGAATTCTGCCCCTAGCCATACGCACATCGTAGCGCCTGTGCCACAATGACTCAGCGTGAGCCGAAAATCGAAGAACACCGCCGTCGGTGCCGTCGTTGTCGCCGCGGCGCTCCTGATCAACACGTTCCTGCCCAACAAGGACGAGGGCGCCGCGTCGGGAGACCCCACCTCCTGCCCGAACCTCCCCGCAGAGGCCTGGGACACCATCGACCTCATCGAATCCGGCGGACCCTACCCACACCCAGAGGACGACTCGCGCTTTGGCAATTACGAGCGCACCCTCCCCGAGGAGCCACTCGGCTACTACCGCGAGTACACCGTGGACACTCCGGGCGTGCACCACCGCGGGCTGCGGCGCATCGTCACCGGCGGCGGAGCCGACGGCGTCGTCGACGAGTGGTACTACACCGACAACCACTACGACACCTTCTGCGAGGTGCAACCGAGGTAACCAACTGGGGGAAGGTGGCGTCTCGAGCACACTCGGGAAATTGTGAACAAAATTGCTACACTGCCAACGCATGGGGGAATTCGCAGCGCTCAACGCACACATTCACAGCCTTCGGGGACGCACAGTACTAGCTCAGCGGCACAAACAGGCCGTCGCGAGCGGGACTATGGTGCAGATTGGGAGGTATGGGGCCGTCGAAAAGCGGTGGTGGGGCACGCTTGACCCCGACACCCGCCGCATCGCACGAGCCCTCATCCACGGCCGCGAAAACCGCAAAGCCGCCATCGTTGGGCGCACCGCCGCGCGCCTCCACCGCCTCCCCGTGCCACACCTCGGCCGACAGCCCGAACTCACCGAAGTCGCACTGCCCAACGGCACCTCCATCACCCGCAGCAAATGGCGCCCCGGCCTCCACTATCGACGCCAAATCCTCCACACAACCGACACCATCGCCGAAATCCGCGTCGCACCCCTGCCCGAAACCATCGCGGGCATCTTCAAATGGGAGCCACGCGCGCAGCTCTACCCCGTCCTCAACCACCTCAAACACATCGGTGGCCACGAGGACACCATCACCGCAGCCATCTGGGCCCTGCCTCGCCAACGCGACCGCAACACCCTCCAACTCTGCTGGGAGCGCGCCACCCACCACCCAATCGCGCCCGAGCTCAGCTACCTCGCCACCGCCCTCCTCTCCCACCACGCACTCCCCGCGCACTACTGGCACACCCAACCGCACCGCGTCATGTACGGCACCCACTTCGCCCTCACACTCACCGACGCCCCACTTTTCGACGACCACTGCGCCCCCACCGAAACCAGCTGGGTCCGCACATTGCACGTCCCCGTGGAAGCACTCCACCGCGACCTCCGCGGCACGATCAACCTCATCGCCGACACCGTGCGCGCCACCTACCGCGGCCGCCCGCATTGCGACATCTGCCGGGGCCCGCGCGAACCACTGCAATACGCCGACGACCCCCTCCGCGACGCAAGCATTGAAGCCTACATCGCAAGGATTAGCAGATTCCCCGACGATGAGCGGCCCGAAGGCCTTCTTCCCGCGTGGTGATTTTGGGGTGGCATGTGTGCTCTCGAGCGGAGTCGGGAATTTGTGAACAAAATTGCTTGTGGCTGGAGTCACAAAATACGCAATTCTATTCACGATTTTCCGAACAATCTCGCGAGGCATATCCCCACCCCACGCGAGTCGTCGCCGACGAGAACCTCCGGGAGAGTTCAGAAAACACCGGAAATGAGCTGTGAGGTGTGGCATACTTTCCGCAGTTGTGACTCAAGACACTGACAGAAAGGCGACCGCATGAACTCGCTCTTCCTCGTACTCATCGGGCTGGCGATGCTGCTCACCGGGTACCTGCTCTATTCAAAGTTCCTGGGCCAGCGGGTCTATAAGCTCTCTGAGAGCTATGAGACCCCGGCGCACACTATGGAAGACGGTGTGGACTACGTGCCCACCAACAAGTACGTGCTGTGGGGCCACCACTTCACTTCCGTGGCGGGCGCCGCGCCGATTATCGGCCCGGCAGTCGCTGTGATTTGGGGTTGGCTGCCCGCATTCCTGTGGGTGACCTTGGGAACGGTGTTCTTTGCGGGGATGCACGATTTGGGGGCGTTGTGGGCGTCGCAAAGGCATAAGGGGCAGTCGATTGGTACGTTGTCGGGGCGCTATATCGGCGCACGGGGGCGCAATCTCTTCCTCGTGGTGATTTTCCTGCTGCTGCTGATGGTGAATACTGCGTTCGCGGTGGTGATTTCGAATCTGCTGATCGCGACGCCGTCGGCGGTGATTCCGACGTGGGGCGCGATCCTGGTCGCGTTGCTGATTGGGCAGGCGATTTACCGACTGAAGTGGAATCTGCCGCTGGTGTCGGTGGTTGGTGTTGTGGCGCTGTACGCGCTGATGGTGATTGGTGACCGCGTGCCGCTCGCGCTGCCGGAGACGGTGATGGGTATTCCGGACCGCGGTATCTGGATCATTTTGCTGTTCGTGTACGCGTTCATTGCGTCGATGCTACCGGTGTGGGTGCTGTTGCAGCCGCGTGATTACATCAATGGTCTGCAGCTGTTTGTTGGTCTGATTATTTTGTACGCTTCGTTCTTTATTGTGCGTCCGGAGATTGTGGCGCCGTCGATTAATGAGGCGGTGCCGGAGGGCACGCCGAGTATCTTCCCGCTGCTCTTCGTGACGATTGCGTGTGGTGCGGTGTCTGGCTTCCACGGCATTGTTGCTTCGGGTACGTCGGCGAAGCAGTTGGATAAGGAGACGGACGCGCGCTTCGTCGGGTACTTCGGTGCGGTTGGTGAGGGCCTGCTGGCACTCGGCACGATTGTGGCGACGACGGGCGGCTACAAGACGATCGCGGATTGGGAGAACGTGTACAACGAGTGGAACGCCGGCGGTGTCAACGCCTTCGTCGAAGGTGGCGGTGCGTTGATGAACCAGGGCCTGGGCATCCCGACGTCCCTGTCGGCCACGATTCTGGCCACCATGGCTGTCCTCTTCGCTGCGACCACGATGGACTCTGGTGTGCGTTTGCAGCGCATGGTCGTCGGCGAGATCGGCCAGATTATGGGAGTGAAGCTCTCCGGCCTGGCAGCCACGATCATCGCGGTAGGTGCCGCACTGGGATTGACGTTCTCGACGGGCCTCGACGGGTCCGGCGGCATGATCATCTGGCCGCTGTTCGGCACCACGAACCAGCTGATGGCCGGGCTGACCCTGGCAGTCCTGGTGGTCATCCTGACCAGGCTGCGTCGCCCAACGCTGCCACTGCTGATCCCGCTGGCGTTCGTCACGCTCATGTCACTGTGGGCGGCGGTGCTGCAGCTGCGCACCCTCTTCGAGGCGGGCAACTGGCTGCTGCTCGCTATCGACGTCGTCATTATTATCTGCGCGATCTGGGTCATCGTCGAGGCGATTACCGCGATCAGCAAGGCGCGCCGCGAGCCAGCCGTCGAGTGGGAGGACACGCCGGTCCATGAGCCTGCGCAGTAAGCTGGCCGCGCTCGGCGCGGGCCTCAGCGAGTTCTACCAGGCGCCCTACCGGCGCGAATTCGCCCGCGCCGCGCGCGAGGAGGACGACCTGTTCACCCTGCTGGTCGCCTCCGAAATGCTCGGCATCCCGAACCCCGCCGGCTACTACACACTCGAACTCCTCCCCCTGCTTTACGACGACTTCCACGCCTGGCACACCCGCATGGGCATGGAACACTCACCACTCGACGGGATCTCATGTTGCTAGACGCCCCAGTCATGTTCTTCGGCGGGAAAGGTGGCGTCGGCAAGACGACCATCTCCGCCGCCACAGCCGTGCGCCTCGCCGCGCGCGGCCGCCGCGTCCTCTTAGTTTCGACGGACCCCGCACACAACCTCGGGCACATTTGGGGCACCACGCTTGACGACGCCCCCACCGCCCTCGAACCGAACCTCCACGCCATCGAGCTCGACCCGGCAACTATCACTTCACAGCACCTTCGCGCGGTCGGCGAATCAATGCGAGCCATGATGCCCGAACGGCTCCACCGCGAAGTAGACCGCCACCTGGAGATGTCACGGCACTCCCCCGGCATGCACGAGGCCGCACTCCTCGAACGCATCGCGGACCTTGTCGCTGAGCGCGGCGACTACGACCACATCATCTTCGACACCGCCCCCTCCGGCCACACCTCCCGCCTCATGGCACTCCCCGAGGTCATGGCCGCCTACACCGACGGCCTCTTGGCCCGGCGCGACAAGTCCGATAAGTTCAGCGAGCTCGTCCGCGGGATGGGCGGCACTTCCGGGGACAGCGGCTCCCCTGTCGACCGCCGCAACCAGCAGATCCGCTCCACGCTGCTGAAGCGCCGCCGCAAGTTCGAGCGCCTGCGCGCCGTCCTCACCGATCCCGCCCAGTGCGTCTTCCACATCGTGCTGACCGCGGAGCGCCTGCCCGTGATGGAGTCGATGGAGTTCTACGAGGAGCTCACTTCCCACGGCGTGCACGTCGGCGGGGCCGTCGTCAATCGACGCACACCCGATGAGGTCGGCTCATTTTTGGCGGGACGGCGCGAGGTGGAAGCGCGAGCGCTGGAGCTGCTGGACCTGCCGGTGCCGATCCTTGAGCTTCCGTGGCTTCCGGGCGAAATTGGCACGCGGGGTGCGCTCGAGCAGATCGCTGGTTTCCTCTCCGCGTAGAGGTAGAAGGTGTTGTCTCGAGCGGAGTCGGGATTTTGTGAACAGATTTGCTTGTGCCCTGAGTCACAAAAATTGCAATTTTGTTCACGATTTCCCGAATAATCTCGTGAGGCATACCTCTAGTAGAAGCCGTCGAACGCGGCGGCCTTCTTCGCGGTGCGCTCGAGGCGCGACTCCGTCATCGAAGCGATCTGGTCCACGATGACGCGCTCGCGCTCCAAATCCGTCTCGGCGGCCTCGAACCACTGCTGGAACATCGTGTCCAGGGTGCCCGGCGCGCCGGCGCGCAGGTACTCGTGGACGTGGAAGATACGATCGCGTTGCCGGTCCTGGCGAGCGAGGTGCGCGGGCTCGTCCATCACGTAGAGCACGGCCACCGTTTTGAGGAGACGGACCTCTGCCTCCACGTCGGGCGGGACCACGAGGTTGCCGTGCTGTCTGCCCAGCGCGCGATTTGCTTCGTCGGTGAGCGTGGCCTGCGTGACCCCGCCGACGTAGCGCCCCACCAGCTCAGAGGTGAGCGCTTTGAGCTGGGTCCAGGATTGGAGGGTGAAGTCGAAGTCGGCGGCTGCGGCGATGGCGGGCAGGGCGCGGAGGCGGTCGGCGGCGTCGATGAGGGAGTCGGCGGTGCCGCCGAACGCGGCGGCACCTTTCTCGGCGAGGGCGGCGAGCTCGACGAAATCCCAAAGGACTTGGAGGGATACGCGGGAGGAGACGATGCCGTCTTCAACGTCGTGGACGGAGTAGGCGATGTCGTCGGAAAAATCCATGACTTGGGCTTCCATGGGTGGGCGCGAATCGGTGTGGCCGGCGCGTGCCCAGGCGAGGATGTCGGCGTCTTCGTCGTAGGCGGAGTACTTACGGTTAGTGGAGCCGTCGGGGTTGGTGCGGGTCCACGGGTATTTGGTGGCGGCGTCGAGGCTGGCCCGGGTGAGGTTGAGGCCGTAGGTGGTGGCGTCGATAATTATTTTTGGTTCGAGGCGCGCGAGGATGCGTAGGGTTTGTGCGTTGCCTTCGAAGCCGCAGGGGGCGGCTTCGTTGAGGGCGTTTTCGCCGTTGTGGCCGTAGGGCGGGTGGCCGATGTCGTGGGTGAGGCCGGCCATTTCGCACAGGTCGGGGTGGAGGCCGAGTCCGGTGCCGATGCCGCGCGCGATCTGCGCGACTTCCAGCGAGTGGGTAAGGCGTGTGCGTGGTGTGTCGCCGTCGCGGGGTCCGACGACTTGGGTTTTGTCGGCGAGGCGTCGTAGCGCGGCGGAGTGGAGAACGCGGGCGCGGTCGCGGGCGAAGGCGTCACGGGTGTCGGCCTGGGGCGCGGTTTGGGCCCCTTTGGGGGCTTCGGGGGCGCGGCGTTCGACGTCTGCGGCGTTATAGGTGTACACGTCTACTGAGCGTAAACGGTTCCGGCACGTTTCTGCGTGAGCGACTACCCTCATTGGCATGACTAAGCGCAACTACCGTCTCTTGGCCGCTGCCCCGCTGTTTGTTGGGGGCGCGTTGTTGGCCGTCGCCCCGGTGGCGCAGGCTGCAGCGCCGTCTATTTCTGTGCAGGCGCTACAGCCCAGCTTGTTGACGTCGCCGGTCACCGACGAGGCTGGCGTCCTGACCGCCGGGGAGGTCTCCCAGGTTGAGGACGCTATCGCGCAGGTCAGCGCGCAGAAGGGCCGCTCGGTGCGGGTGGTGTTCCTGGAATCCTTTGAGGGCACGCCGCCGTCGGAGTGGACGGAGGACGCCGTGCGGGCCAACGGTCCGAATACGGCCGTCATTGCGATTTCGCCGAACGAGCGCGCCTACAGCGTGACTACTGGCGAGCAGTGGTCGTCCGCGGAGGCGGACGCGATTGACCAGGCTGCGTACGCGAGGTTGGTGCAAAGCGATTGGGCTGGTGCGGCGTTGGCCGCGGTTGAGGCGGCCGGCAGCTCCGGTGCTGGTTCGGGCGGCACGGGTTCGGGCTCGGGCGGCGGCGAGGCAACCGGCCTGATTGCTGGCGGTGCCGGGCTCGCCGCGGTTGCTGGTGGCGGGTACTGGGCTGTGTCGCGCCGGAAGAATAAGCAGCACAGGGAGGCGCAGGTGGCGTCGGCACGCGAGCTTGCACCCGGCGATGCGGACTCGCTCAACCGCCTGCCTACCGCCACCTTGGACGCGGTGGCGCAGGAGGCGCTCGTCGCTGCCGACGAGTCCGTGCAGCAGGGCCAGGAGGAGCTGCGCCTGGCTACCTCTGAGTTCGGCGCGGACCGCGTGCGCCCGTTTACCGCCGCGATGAACTCGGCGACCACTGCCCTGCAGCGCGCGTTTCGCACCCAGCAGGCACTGCACGACGCCATCCCGGAGACCGAGCCGGAGCGCCGTGCCATGCTCATCGACATCATTACGTCCGCCCGCACGGCTGAGGCGTCGCTGCGCGCGAAGACGGAGGAGTTCAACTCGATGCGCGGTGTGCTGATGCGCGCGCCGGAGGAGATCGAGAAGGTGATGCAGCGCACCGTGGATCTGCGCTCGCGGCTGGAGCCGGCGAAGCAGCAGCTGGCGGCGCTGCGGGAGCAGTACCCCGCCCAGATGCTGCACTCCATCGACGGCAACGTTGAGCTCGCCGCCGAGTCCCTCGACGAGGCCGAGGCGCAGTTGGACAAGGCCCGCGGTCTTGCCGCGCGTCCGGCCGGTGAGCAGGGCCCGCTTCTCGACGTCCTCTCCTCTGCCACCCGCGCCGTCGAGCTTTCCGACCATAACTTGTCCGCCATCGAGCACGCCGACGCGAACATCCGCACGGCGAAGGAGAACCTCTCCTCGCTCATCCAGGAAATCCGCGATGAGATCGAGCAGATCGCGCAGCTCAAGGGGGCACGCGCGCAGGGCGCCGACATCGACGTGGCCGCCCTCGACCGCGTCACCGCGACCGCCCGCGATGCTATCGCCAACATCGGCGACCGCGACACCACCGACCCGCTGAGCCTGTACGCCGACTTGAGCGACGTGGACGCCCAGCTCGACGCCGAGATCGAACGCGCCGAGGGCGCAGCCCACGACCAGTCGCGGGCGCTGACCATGTTCGACCAGCAGATGCAGGTGGCCACCACCCAGATCCAGTCGGCCGAGGACATGATTCGTTCCCGCGGCCGAATTATCAGCTCCCAGCCCCGCACGCTGCTGGCCCAGGCACAGCGCGAGTACGCGGAGGCCCAGCAGCGCCGCACCAGCAACACCCGCGAGGCCATCGAGTACGCCCGCCAGGCAACCACCACCGCGCGCCGCGCGATCCAGGCCGCCAAGGACGATCTGGATCAGTACCGCCGCGCCCAAGCCCGCGATACGGCGAACTCCATGGCGCAGGCCGTGCTGTGGGGATCGCTCCTCTCCGGTGGCGGCAACCGCGGGGGAAGCTTCGGTGGGGGTGGTTTCGGTGGAGGCGGTGGCTTCTCCGGCGGCGGTGGCGGCGGGATGACCACCCGCGGCGGCACTTTCTAACCAGCTAGTAGCGCAGCCTGCGCGTGGGCGTATCCACGTACGTGAGCGCCCACGTTATAAACAGCAGATCCCCCACGAGCGCCTCGGAGGCGCAGTCCCCCAGAACGGTCACCTCCAACTCACCGTTGAGGTGGCCGTTTGTCGTTGCGACGGTGGTGCCGCGGGCGTCGATAATGTCGCGGCGGCGCCCCCGGGTCCTGCGCACCGTGTATGGCCTGCCGCCGCATTCGGCGGTGTAGCGCGCCACGGTCAGGCTGGTCTTGCGCAGCAGGTAGCGCTGGCTGCGCTCGTCGACTGCGCGCAGAGACGCGGGGAACGTCGACACCATGGTGATGCGGTGGCCGTCCGCGGTGATCGTGGCGCCCTCCACGGTTGCCACCGCCGCATCGGTTCCTTCGAGCGCCGCACCGCGCCACCACACCGTGGTCATTAGAGGAACATCACCAGCACGATGATTCCCGAGAACAGCAGCAACGTGCCGATCAGAGCGTTCGAAATCCCGAGCTTCTTCGCCTCCAGGACCTCGCGGCTTACCCACGCCAACCCCGCCACATCAGTGGCAGGCAGGGTGGTCTCGCCCTCAAACTCGAGGATTGCTTTGCGCACCCCGTTGTGGTCCTGGGTGAACTGCGCGACCTTCTCGCCGGCGGCGTCGTTGACCACCCAGTTCTTGCCCCACTCGTTGACCAGCACGTAGGAGCGCTCCCCGATGTGCACAGGGATCTCCTTCGCGCGTGCCAAGGAAGCGGTGGCTTCCACCACTGTCTCACCGTTACACTTCGCCACCGCGCCGGACTCAGGGGCGACCAGCAGGTCCCACTGCTGCCCGCCCACCGTTGCGGACTCGTGTGTGAACTCGCCGAGTACCTCCGGGCCGGCCTCAGCCAACAGCTTCGGGGCGTCGCGCTGCGAGCGGTCCCAGCTTACGTAATGCATGGCGAGTGCCTCCTAGCAGCCGATCAGGCGGGTAGCGAGGTATGCCTCGAGCTCGTCGATCTTGACGCGCTCCTGCTCCATCGTGTCACGCTCGCGGACGGTCACGGCGCCGTCCTCAAGCGAGTCGAAGTCGAAGGTCACGCAGAACGGCGTACCGGTCTCGTCCTGGCGGCGGTAGCGACGGCCGATCGCGCCGGAGGTGTCGAAGTCGACATTCCAGTGCTGGCGCAGCTTCGCGGCGAGCTCCTCAGCGGGCTCGGCAAGCTCGGACTTCTTGGACAGCGGCAGCACAGCAACCTTCACCGGCGCCAGGCGGCGGTCCAGCTTCAGCACCACGCGGGTATCCGTGCCACCCTTGGCGTTCGGGGCTTCTTCCTCGTGGTAGGCGTCGACAAGGAAGGCCATCATCGCACGGCCAAGGCCGGCGGCTGGCTCGATGCAGTACGGCGTCCAGCGTTCGTTGGCGGCCTGGTCGAAGTAGGACAGGTCCTCGCCGGACTTCTCGGAGTGCGTGCGCAGGTCGTAATCCGTACGGTTCGCGATGCCCTCGAGCTCGCCCCACTTGGAGCCGGTGAAATTGTAGGCGTACTCGATATCGACAGTGCGCTTCGAGTAGTGCGACAGCTTCTCCTTCGGGTGCTCGTACAGCCGCAGGTTGTCCGGGTTAATGCCCAGGTCGATGTACCACTGCAGGCGGTTATCAATCCAGTACTGGTGCCACTCTTCATCCTCACCCGGCTTGACGAAGAACTCCATCTCCATCTGCTCGAACTCGCGGGTACGGAAAATGAAGTTGCCCGGCGTGATCTCGTTGCGGAAGGACTTACCAATGTTGGCGATGCCGAACGGCGGCTTCAGACGCGCGGACGTCATCACATTCTTGAAGTTCACGAAGATGCCCTGCGCCGTCTCCGGGCGCATGTAGTGCAGGCCCTCCTTGTCGTCGACCGGGCCGAGGTACGTCTTCATCAGGCCCGAGAACTCACGTGGCTCAGTCCAGTTGCCCGGCTGGCCCGTCTCCGGGTCCTTGATGTCAGCCAAGCCGTTTACTGGTGGGTGGCCGTGCTTCTCCTCGTAGGCCTCCAGCAGGTGGTCAGCGCGGTAGCGCTTGTTGGTGTACAGCGACTCCACCAGCGGGTCCGTGAACACCTCCACGTGGCCCGAAGCCTCCCACACCTGACGCGGCAGAATAATCGACGTATCCACGCCGACCGTGTCCTTCCTGGACTGCACCATGTGCTTCCACCACTGGCGCTTAATGTTTTCCTTCAGCTCGACACCGAGCGGACCGTAGTCCCATGCAGAACGCGTACCGCCGTAAATTTCACCGGCCGGGTACACAAGGCCACGGCGCTTGCAAAGGTTAACAACGGTATCGATCTTGCTGGCTGACATGAACACTCCTCATATATGGGTGATGCAAAAACTACCCGCTTAGTGTAGCCAATCCCCCAGACACTTAGCATCTACCCCACCACATTGGCGCCGTCCGCTACTCTGGGACGCACTATGCCAAGCTCGAATAACCCCGTCAGGAAACTCGGCCCGCGCATGACCCGCCAGCGCCAGGCCGTCGTGGACGCGCTGAAAGACATTGACAAGTTCAGCCCCGCCAAAGACATCCACGCAGCGCTGGTCGACCGCAACGAGCAAGTCGGTCTCACCACCGTCTACCGCACGTTGCAGGGGCTCGCGGAAATCGGCGCCGTCGACGTCATCCAAAGCCCAGAGGGCGAAACCCTCTACCGGCACTGCCTCACCGAGCACCACCACCATCACCTCGTGTGCGTCAAGTGCGGCACCAGCGAGGAGATCGAAGGCGGCCCCGTCGAGTCCTGGGCTGAGGCCACCGCCAAAGAGCACGGCTTCACGCTCGTCGCCCACGAGGCCGAAATCTACGGCGTCTGCAGCAACTGCCAGGCCTAATCAAACTTATCGACGGCCCCTCCGAACCTCCTGTCCCGCTTCGCATACTCGTAGACGGCGTCGAACATGTCGTCCTTGGTGAAGTCCGGGAAGAGCTTGTCCTGGTAGACCATCTCCGCGTACGCCGACTGCCACAGCAAAAAGTTCGACGTCCGCTTCTCCCCACTCGGCCGCAAAAACAGGTCCACGTCCGGCATATCCGGGCGGTACATGTACTTCGCGAACGTCTTCTCCGTGATATCCCCAGGCGCAATCTTGCCGTCCCGGGCGTCCTTGGCCAGCTGGCGGGCGCCGTCGATAATCTCGGCGCGACCACCGTAATTAATGCACATCGCGAGCGTCAGACCCGTGTTGTCCTGCGTGAGCTCCTCGGCGGCCTCGAGCTCGCGAAGCACCGAGCGCCACAGCCGCGGGCGGCGCCCCGCCCACACGATGCGCACGTTCTTCTCGTGCAGCTCCTCGCGCTGGCGATGCAACACATCGCGCGAAAAGCCCATGATGAACCGCACCTCCGAGGCAGCGCGGCGCCAGTTCTCCGTCGAAAACGCATACGCCGACAGCCACTCCACCGACCCCATCTCAATGCAGGCATCCACGCAGTCCAGCAGCACCGCCTCACCGCGCTTGTGGCCCTCGGTGCGCTTCATGCCGCGCTCCTGCGCCCACCTGCCGTTACCGTCCATCACCAACGCGATATGACGAGGAATAAACTCCGGGGAAATCTGCGGTCTGCTCATGGGAAACATTATGCCTGCTTCAACACTCGCAAACTTGTTAACCCCGCCCCCAAATAAAACTGCAGGTGAGCAGACGTCGCCCGGTGGACCTGCTCCGCGAACTCCTCCGAACACACATGGTCATGCTCCAAAAGCCACATCGAATGCAGCACCTCCGGGTCCACATCCATCGCCCCCGGCGGCCTGCACAGCGTGCACACCGCGCCGCCAGCCGCCGCGTGAAACGCCTTATGCGGCCCCGGCGCCTGACAGTTCGCGCAGTTAAACAGGCTCATCTTCCAGCCCGCGTGCGCCGCCGCCTTCAACAAGAACGCGTCCAACACCAAGGTCGGGTGCGTCGGCGACTGCAGACGCTCGAAGCCCTCCTGCAGCAGCGCAAATAACTCCGGATCCCCCTGATCAAAGGACAGCTTCTCGGCAGCCTCCAACATCGCGCAACCCGCCGCGTACCTATCGAAGTCATCAATGATCGCGTGACCATAAAACGCGACGGTATCGGCGCTAGTGATCGTCGATAAGCCTCTGCCCGGATAGACCTGCACATCCACCTCGACGAACGGCTGCAAGCGCGACCCGAACCGCGACCGCGCCTTGCGCACCCCCTTCGCCACACCCCGCACCAAGCCATGATCGCGCGTCAACAACACAACAACGCGATCCGCCTCCCCGAAATCGTACGTGCGCACCACAAACGCACGATCACGCCACGACGGCCTCCCCGCGCCGCGACCTCTCCTAGAAGCCAAGACGCCCCAACGCCTTCGGGTCCTCCTGCCAATTCTTCAACACCTTCAAACGCACATCCAGGTACACATTCTGACCCACAAACTCCATAATCTGCTTCCGCGAACGGTGCACAATCCCGCTCAAACGACGCCCACCAGGCCCCTCAATAATCCGCTTCTGGCCCGGGCGCTCCAAAAACATCACCGCGTAAATCATCATCCGATCCGGGCGCTCCGGATCCGGATGCATCTCATCAATCTGCACCGCCACCGAGTGCGGCAGCTCCTCACGCAAACCACTCAGCGCCTCCTCACGAATCAACTCCTCAATCCGCGCCTCAACGCCCTCATCCGTCACCTGATCAACCGGATAAAACCGCGGCCCCTCCGGAAGCTTGCTCACCAGCACATCCATCAGTACGTCCAGCTGCACCCGGTCCTTCGCAGACACCGGCACCAACTCCACGTCCTGCCCCAAGTACTCGTGCATCTCCAGCAGACGCTCCCCCACCACGTCCTTCGGCACCTTATCCAACTTCGTCACGATGCCCACAATCGGCGTCTTCGGCTTCGCCGCCCGAATCTCCTCCAAAATGTAGCGATCCCCCGGCCCCAACTTCTCATCCGCAGGCACCGTAAACCCAATCACGTCCACATCCTGGTACGTGTCCTTCACAATCTCATTCAGCCGCTGCCCCAGCAACGTCCGCGGCCGGTGCACCCCCGGCGTATCCACCACAATCACCTGCGCATCCTCCCGATTCACCACCCCACGAATCGGCCGACGCGTCGTCTCCGGCTGATCCGCCATAATCGCAATCTTCTCCCCCACCAACGCATTCATCAGCGTCGACTTGCCCGTATTCGGCCTACCTACAAAGCTCACAAAGCCGGACCGGAACCCCTCCGGGGTCTGCGTAAAGCCCGCGTAGTCGGGAGTGCTCGCGTTTGCGTCAGCTGGTGCGTTAGACAGGTCCGGGAACTCCGGGAAGTTTTCGCTCATAGTGCAGAAGTCTACCCTGCGCTGTTGGCAGTGCAGTGTTGTCGCTGTTGTCGTGCTGTTGTTTTCGTGCTGTTTTCGTGCCACTTTCGCTCCGATTTCGTGCCGCTTTCACTCCGGTGGAGGTGTTAAAG
>NZ_KV789237.1:157561-159301 GCF_001807505.1 Corynebacterium sp. HMSC08D02
TGTTAAAGGAGTGCGACGCTGGTCGCCAGAAATCGGCCCGGGAAGGTGAAAAAAGCGCGACCTGCATCGCACGCTTCTAAGCGCACGCTTTTAGCAATTTGGGGTGCGCTGGAGGCAAGTTGTAGCGCTGCTGGGTGTCTACGACGGTGCGGAAATGGCGTGCTGCCATCTGAATTCGCGTGACTCTCGTGCCGCTTTCACTCCGGTGGAGGTGTTAAAGGAGTGCGACGCTGGTCGCCGAAAATCGGCCCGGCAGGGTGAAAATACGCGACCTGCATCGCACGCTTCTAAGCGCACGCTTTTAGCAAAACGGGCGCAAAACTGGCGCAACACGGGCGCGAAAGCGGCGCGAAACAGGTTGCGAAAGCGGCGCAAAACGGGCGCGAAACACGTGGCGAAAACCAGAGCGAAACGTGGAACGAAACGGACGCGAGCTACCGGCGGGCGCGGTTCAGGGCGGAGTGGACCGTCGATAAGAAAGAGGCAGGGTTGCTTTCCACATCGTGGGGAGAAAAACGGATCAGCTCATAGCCGAGATTGCGCAGAGTATCGGCGCGGCGCTTCTCCTTCAGCAGCACATCTGCCGTATCCACGTCGGGGCCAATGTACTTCATGTTCCCATCGATTTCGATGATCAGTGCGTTTTCCACGAGAAGGTCTACACGGTAGCGCGTCGAGTCTATCCATACGTTGGACAACACATTCCTGAAGCCCGCGTCTAATAGCACTGCTCTGGTATAGGACTCCGGCGCAGACTCCGGACCGAGCACCGCATACTGAACAGCCTTCCGAGCTGCCCCAATCCCATGAAACCGGGGAGTCGTGCGCATTAAATACTGCAGCTGTGGCGCGATGAGCGTGCGCGAAAAGAGCAGCCAGTCCGCGGCTACGAGTGCGTGCTTGAACCCTGCCTCGCGGGCAATCTCCAAAAAGGTCCGGTACGGAGTTGTTGTGCTCAGATGCTGGCCTTGCACCACCTCATCCGGCCGAAATCGCGACCGCACGTAGCGTACATCCGGCTGCCGAGTCGGCTTCGGCGGCGGGTTGTGCGTCAACATCGAGACCTGCGGCATCGGCTGATTGACCGTCCACATCCCCAGCAGGTGCGCCGCCGCCCGCCCCGTCACCACCGCAGTCTGCGCAACCGCACCGACAGCGAAACTCCGCGCCCAGTCACGCTGGTACTGCGGGACCTCCTCAATTATCGACGCCGGCACCGCCACCCCCGACGACAACCTCACTAACTCGCCAGAGTCCAAGCGCTCCCGCACCTCTCTACTCACATTCACGCAGCTCCGAACGTCAACGAACTCTGAGCGCAACCGTGTTTTCCAGTCCCCCGTATCCATGCGCCTCATTGTGGCAGGTATGTGGTCACCGGCGCCAGGGTTTTTCGGCTTTGCACACCATGGTGTGCATCCGGGGGCACCCGACCTGGCCGCGAGCGCTGCCTCGAAAACGCCTCAAATACCCCCTCGAAAACGTTCCGGTGGAGGTGTTAAAGGAGTGCGACGCTGGTCGCCGAGAATCGGCCCGGCAGGATGAAAACACGCGACCTGCATCGCACGCTTCTAAGCGCACGCTTTGAGCAAAACGGGCGCGAAATGGGCGCAAATTAAAGGCAGTTGCGACCCTGCTTTGGCCAAAAACGAGCTGTTTACAGTACTTTCTCCTGCAGTTTTCGCTCCGGTGGAGGTATTAAAAGCGTGCGACGCTGGTCGCCGAGAATCGGCCCGGCAG
>NZ_KV789237.1:159321-196786 GCF_001807505.1 Corynebacterium sp. HMSC08D02
GCTTCTAAGCGCACGCTTTGAGCAAAACGGGCGCAAAAAAGGCACGAAAACGGCGCGAAAAGAGCGCGAAAACGCAGGCGGAACAGCCGGCGCCAAAGGCTACAGCGCCTCGACCTCGAACTGCAGCTGAGGGTTGGCGTAGGCGTCCTGGGACTCGACGAGTAGGAGCTCGGCGGAGTCGGCGTCGTAGGTGCGCTTGAGCAGGTCGTAGACGGAGCTGGCGGTCTTGGCCAAGGCGTCGGCGGCGTTGCCGCCGCGCAGGTAGTGGCCGGTGAACAGGGCGGCGGTGACGTCGCCGGAGCCGTTGCGCTTGAATGGCAGGCGTGGGGTGCGCACGATCCACTTGCCGTGGTTGTCGACGGCGATCATTTCGATGGTGTCGGCGGGGGCGTCGTCGCGTTCGACGGAAGTGACGAGGACGGTGGAGGGGCCCATTTCGCGGGCGGCGTCGACGGCGCGGAGTGTGGAGTTCAGATCGGTGACGTCTTGTTCTACCAGGTAGCCGAGCTCGAACTGGTTGGGGGTGATGAGGTCGGCGACGGGGACGACGCGGTCGCGGAGGAGGGGCGGGATGTTGTCGGAGACGAAGCAGCCGGATTTGGCGCTGCCCATGACTGGGTCGCAGGCGTAGATGGCGTCGGGGTTGACGGCTTTGACGCGGGCGACGGTGTCGATGATGACGTCGGCGATGTCGTCGCCGCCTTGGTAGCCGGAGAGGATGGCGTCGACACGCGGGAGGGCCCCGCGCTCCTCGATGCCGTCGATGATGGCCGCAACCTCCGTGGCTGGGATCATTGGGCCTTTCCAGGAGCCGTACCCGGTGTGGTTGGAGTAGTTGACGGTGTAGACGGGCCACACTTCGTGGCCGATGCGCTGCAGTGGGAAGACGGCGGCGGAGTTGCCTACGTGGCCGTAGGAGACGGCGGACTGGATCGACAAGATATTGCTCATGGGGATAAGCGTACAAACCTGACGGCTACTTGTCTTCAGAACCCCCGTCTGAATCTTCCATGGGTGCTTCGGCGGGTTCGGGGACCTCGATGAGCACGCTACGGGTCTTAATGCGTCCGCGCCGGTCGCGGCCGCCTTCCGCGGTATAGCGTAGGCCGTCGTGGACGATGGCGGACCCCGGCAGCGGCACGCGGCCCAGCTCGTAGGACAGCAGGCCTGCCACAGTATCGACGGAGTCGGTGACGTCCTCCTCGAAGGCGAGCTCGTAGTCGAGGTTGTCGGCGAGGAAGTCGACGAGGTCGTCGAGAGGCAGGCGTGCCTGGGCGCGCAGGGTGCGCGCGGCGACGAACTCGATTGGGGCGTCTTCGTCGTCGTCGTATTCGTCGGTGATTTCGCCGACGATTTCCTCCAGGAGGTCCTCCATCGTGAGCAAGCCGGCGACGTTGCCGAACTCGTCGATCACGATGGCGATGTGCGTGTTCACCCGCTGCATCTCTTGCAGCAGCACGTCGAGTGGCTTGGAGTCTGGGATGAACAGCGGGTCGCGCATCAGGGTGGACAGCACGGTGTCCGGTGCGACCGGGGTGCCGGTGGGTCCGAACATGTCCTTCAGGTATGCGACGCCCACAATCTCGTCGACGTTCTCCCCGATGACGGGCACGCGGGAGTGCCCGGAGCGCACCATCAGCGTGGTTGCCTGGCGGGCTGTCTTCTCCCCTTCAATCCAGATCATTTCGGGGCGTGGCACCATGATTTGGCGGGCGTGGGTGGAGGCGAGGTCGAAGATGTTTTGGATCATGCGGCCCTCGGTGGTTTCCACCACGCCTTTCTCCTGGGCGATGTCGACCATCTCGCGCAGCTCCACTTCGGTGGAGTACGGGCCGTCGCGGAAGTCTTCGCCGGGGTGGAACAGGTTGCCCACCCAGATGAGCAGGCGCGATACCGGCCCGAGGACACGGTTGACGATGACCAGCCACGGCGCGGCCTTCAGCGAGATCGTGTAGGGGTTGCGGCGCCCCGCGGTGCGCGCAAATACGCCGATGATGCTGAACTGCAGCAGCGTAACCGACGCGACGGCGGCGATGATCGCCCACGCGTCGGAGGGGATCAGATCCATCGCCAGCATGGCGGCGAAGACCGCTGCAACGGCGTCAAGGACGGTGCGCAGCATGACCAGCATGTTGATCTGGTTCGCGCGGGCGTCGACAACTCGGGCGAGTGCCTTGGCACCGGAGACGTCGTCCTTGACCATGGTCTCGACGCGGGCGCGCGAAATCGGGGTCAGCGCCGATTCGACCGATCCGAACAGGCCGGAAAGCAGCAGCGCGAGCACAGCGACGAGGCCGTAGGCAACGGTGAACTCCATTTAGTCGCGGCCCTTCATCATGCGATCGAGCTCCTCGCGGTCGGCGGCTGAGGGAAAAGCATGGGCGCCGGTCGGCTTGGGCTGGTACTCGATGCCGCGTGCCGCCAGCGAGTCGTACCAGTCCGCGAGCAGCTCGTTTTGCAGCGAGAACATCTCGCGTTCCTCGTCCGGCATGACGTGGTCGTAGCCGAGCAGGTGCAGCACCCCGTGGACGGTGAGCAGGGCGAGCTCGTGGCCGAGGTCGTGGCCTGCCATCTCCGCCTGCTTGCGGTCGAAGGCCGGGCACAGGATGATGTCGCCGAGCATCGCCGCGCCGAACGGGGACGCATCCGGGCGCCCGCCGCCGGGGGTGAGCTCGTCCATCGGGAAGCTCATAACGTCCGTGGGCCCTTCTAGATCCATCCACCGGACGTGGAGGTCAGCCATGGTGGCTTCGTCGACAAGCGTGATGGTTGCCTCCGTGTCGGGGTGCACATCCATGGCTTGCAGGGCGAAGGAGCAGACATCGACGAGCATTTCCTCGTTGACGTCCGCCTCCCCCGATTCGTTGAGGACTTCAATACTCACTGTCTTGCCTCTTCTTCGCGTTGTTTTCGTTCGTAGCGTGCGGCGTTGCGCGCGTCATGCTCGTCGTAGGCCGCGACGATCCGGGAAATCAGGTGGTGTCGCACGACGTCTTCCGCGCGCAGGTCCTGGAAGGAAATGCCCTCGATGTCGCCGAGGATGCGGCGGGCGACGCGCAGGCCGGAGACCGTGCCGCGCGGCAGGTCAACCTGGGAAATATCGCCCGTGACCACCATCTTCGAGCCGAATCCCAGGCGGGTGAGGAACATCTTCATCTGGGATCCGGAGGTGTTCTGGGCCTCGTCGAGGATGACGAACGCGTCCGAGAGGGTGCGCCCGCGCATGTACGCCAGCGGGGCGACCTCGATAATGCCGGCCTCGATGAGCTTCGGGATGGCTTCCGGGTCCATCATGTCGCGCAGCGCGTCGTAGAGCGGGCGCAGGTAAGGGTCGATCTTGTCACTCAGGGTGCCCGGCAGGAAGCCGAGCTTCTCCCCTGCCTCGACGGCGGGGCGGGTCAAAATGATGCGCTTGACCTCTTTATTGTGCAGCGCCTGCACGGCCTTCGCCACGGCCAGGTACGTCTTGCCGGAGCCCGCAGGCCCAATGCCGAACGTGATCGTGTTGTCGTCGATCGCGTCGACGTAGGCCCGCTGGCCTGCCGTCTTCGGCCGGATGACCTTGCCGCGCCGCGAGATGATCTCCGCGCCGAGCAGCTCCGCCACCGACTCCGGCGACTCCACCTCCATCAGCGAAATCGCGTGCGTGACGGTATCCGCGGTAATGGGGACGCCGCGCCGCGCCATCGACTCGAGCTCGTCGAGCACCCGCAGCGCGTGCGCGACCACCACGGCCGGGCCCCGCACGGTCACCGCGTTGCCGCGCGCGTGCACGTCGGCGCCGAGGTGTTGGTTGAGCACCCGCAGGTTCGTGTCATTAATACCGAGCACGTCCTGGGTGTATACAGAGTCAAGCTCAATGTTGCGCGTGACCAAAGGTTCCATGTCGCCTAACCCTACCAGCGCGTCGTCAGCGCGCCGATTGCGCATAGTGCAGCAAAACCGGCGCTGGCGGTGCGTAACACTTCCGGCCCGAGGGTGACAGCGCGGGCGCCGATGAGCTCGAGCTCATCCTCGCCGATGCCGCCTTCCGGCCCCACGATGAGCCAGATGTCCCGCCCGAACTCGACGGTGGTCAGCGGCACGGCCGCGTCTTCGTGAAGCACCAACGCCTGCTTTTCGACGCCCCCTTCGCCCACCTCGGCAAGCAGGTCCTTCAGCTGGTTCGTGGTCACCGGATCTGCGACCTGCGGCACCCAGGCCCGGCGCGCCTGCTTCGCGGACGCGATCGCCTGGTGCTGCCACTTCTCCACCTGCTTGGCCTGCTTGGCGGCGGGCCAGCGCGCGATGGTGCGGTGCGAGATCCAGGGGACGATGGCGTCGACACCTCCTTGCACGGCGAGGTCGACGGCGAGCTCCGCGCGTTCCGACTTCGGCACTGCCTGCACCAGGGTGACGCGCTGCTCGGGCGCGGGCACGGTGCGTACCTCAGTGACGTCGCCGCGCAGCTGCTGCTTGTCGCTGTGGCAGACAATGACGTCCGCGACGGTGCCGGCGCCGTCGGTCAGCGCGATGCGCTCGCCGGGCTCGATGCGTTTGACGAAGGCGTGCTTCGCCTCGTCGCCGTCGAGGGTGCCGCTGGCCGGGTCGGGGGTGAGGAAGTACGGGACGCTCATTTAGCGGCGGAACCTGTCGCGCATGCGGGAGAAGAAGCCTTCGTCACGCTCGTCGTCGTGGTGGACGCCGGCGGCGTCGCCGCGGGCGTCGCGAAGCTGCTCGAGGCTGCGGCGCTCGTCGCCACTGAGGTGCGTCGGCACGACGACCTGGATGTGGGCGATCATGTCGCCGTGGCCCTCGGCGCGCAGGCGTGGCATGCCCTCGCCCTCGAGGCGGACCTCGTCGCCGGGCTGGGTGCCGGCCGGGATCTCGATGGTGGTCGTGTCACCGGCAAGGTTTTCGACATCGATGCTGGTGCCCAGCGCGGCATCGTACATCGGCACGTTGAGGCGCAGGTGCAGGTCGTTGCCGTCGCGCACGAAAATCTTGTGTGGCGCGGTCTGCACCTCCACGTAGAGGTCGCCGGCGGGGCCGCCACCGTGGCCGACCTCGCCCTGCCCCGCCATGCGGATGCGCATCCCGTTGGCGATACCCGCCGGGATCTTTACCTTCAGGTCGCGGGTGGCGCGCACCCGACCGTCGCCGGCGCACTGGCGGCACGGATCCTGGATCACTTCGCCGTAGCCGTGGCACTTCGGGCAGTCGTGCGTGGTCATCACGTTGCCCAGGAAGGACTGCTGCACTTCCTGCACCACGCCCTGGCCCGCGCAGTAGTCACACTGCACGGCCTTCGCCTCAGACTCGGAGCCGGTGCCGTGGCACTTCTGACACAGCACCGCGGTATCCACGGTGACCTCCTTGGTCACGCCCGCATAGGCGTCCTCCAGGGTGATCTGGGTGCGCAGCAGGGCGTCGTTGCCCGGCTGGACGCGCGAGCGCGGCTCGTGGCTGCGCCCGCCCCCGCCGAAGAAGGCGTCGAAAATGTCGCCGAAGCCCCCGAAGCCGCCGCCACCGGCGCCGCCCATGCCGCCCTGCTCCATCGGGTCGCCGCCGCGGTCCACGATGCTGCGCTTCGCCGGGTCCAGCAGCACCTCCTGCGCCAGCGAGATCTCGGCGAACTTCTCAGCCGCCTCATCAGACGGGTTCACATCCGGGTGATACTTGCGGGCGAGCTTCCGGTACGCCCTCTTAATTTCCTGCTCGGTCGCCTCTCGGTCAACGCCGAGGATGCCGTAATAATCACGAGCCACTAGTTAGTTCCCTTTCAACACTTCGAAGTTATTCGCCCCGCAAAATGCGACTGATGTACTGAGCCACGGTGGCAACCTTTTGCATGGTACCCGGATAGTCCATATGTGTCGGACCGACCACCCCAAGGCCGCCGAGCGCCTCGTCGCCAGCTCCATATGCAGTACTAACAATGGAGGCCTGAGAAAATTCCTTCTCCTCATTCTCATTGCCAATACTGACCGAGACGTGCTCCAGCTGCTGCGCGTTCGCCAACAGCTTCAACACGATCACCTGCTGCTCCAGCGCCTCAATCACGCTGTGCAGATCCACCATCCGGTTCACGCTCAAGTTCCCGGCGCCCGCGATGAGCAGCCGGTCGGTTGTGGTCTCCACCAGCGTCTCGATGAGCACCGCCGTCGCCCGCTCCACCGCATCCGCGATAACCGGCGGCGCCTGCGCGTGCAGCATCTTCAGCGCGGCGGAGGCATCGCGCATCGTCTTGCCCACCAGCACCGTATTGAGCAGGTCCCGCAGCAGGAACACCCCGTCGGTGCCCAGCGGCGCGGCGAGCTCCACGTTGCGCTGGTCCACGCGCCCGGTGTCCGTGATCAGCACCAGCAGCAGTCGCGTTGGAGCCAGCGCCACCACCTCGCAGTGCTTCACGCGAGACACGTTCAGCGTCGGCAGCTGCACCACCGCCGCCTGGTTCGTCAGCTGGGCCAGCAGCTGCACGCTGCGGCGCAGCACGTCCTCCATGTCCACGCCGTGCTCAAGGAAGTCCAAAATGGCGTGGCGCTCCGCGGTGGACAGCGGCTTGACGTCGTGGAGGGCGTCGACAAACGCGCGGTACCCGGCCTCCGTCGGGATGCGCCCCGAGGACGCGTGCGTCTGCGTGATGTAGCCCTCGCGCTCCAGCACGCTCATGTCGTTGCGGATGGTCGCCGAGCTAACCTTCAGCCCGTGGCGCTCCACCAGCATCTTCGATCCGACGGGTTCCTGCCGCGCAATATAGTCGGCGACGATTGCGCGCAGCACCCGCTGTCTGCGATCATTCGCTGCACTCATTAGCACTCTCCTTCGTCGACTGCTAACTCATACTACTCTGCCTCTTCGGCAGCCAAAATGTCCGTCACGATCCCGTCCGCCAGCAAGCGCCCGGCATCAGTCACGGCCACGCGCTCGCCTGCAGTCAAAAGGCCCGCCGCCACATACTTCTCGACGACCCCTTCCGCCCCCTCACCAATCAGCCCCCGAGGCACACCCTCCTTCAGCCGCAGCCCCAGCATCACCTGCTCCTCGTGCCGCTCCTGCGGCGTGAGCGTCTCCCCGCTGTCAATCGGCAGCGTGCTGTCGGCGAGCAACTGGTTGTAACGTTCCGGCCGCTTCACGTTCCAGAACCGGCGATCCCCAATAAACGAGTGCGCCCCCGGGCCCGCACCCCACCAGTGCGCGCCACGCCAGTACAACAGGTTGTGCTGGCACTCCCCACCCGGCCGCGCCCAGTTCGACACCTCGTACCAGCCAAAGCCATTGGCCTCCAGGGTGGCGGCGATCATCTCGTAGCGGTCCGCGTACACGTCCTCCTCCGGAGCTGGCAGCTCACCGCGGCGGATCTTGCGCGCCATGGCGGTGCCATCCTCCACGATCAGCGAATAAGCACTCACATGGTCGACGCCCGTCGACAGGATGGCGTCGAGGGTGCGGCGTACGTCGTCGTCCGTTTCCGTCGGCGTGCCGTAGATCATGTCCAGGTTCACGTGCTCGAAGCCGGCGTCGAGGGCCTCCTTGGCCGCCACGACCGCCCTCCCCGGCGTGTGCTTCCGGTCCAACACCTTGAGCACCGACGCCGACGCCGACTGCATCCCCAACGACACCCTCGTAAAGCCGTGCTCCAGCAGCCCCGCGAAGTACGCCGGATCCGTCGACTCCGGGTTCGACTCCGTCGTCACCTCCGCCCCCGCCTGGATGCCGAAGGTGTCCCGCACCATCGACAACACCCTGCCCAGTCCATCCGCTCCCAACAGCGAGGGCGTCCCTCCCCCAATAAACACCGTGCTCGCCTCAGCCACGCCCGGCTGCTGCGCCGCCAGCTGCAGCTCCTTTTCCAGCGACGCCAGGTACTCCGCGTGGGAGCTCTCCACCTCCGCCGGCGTATAGGTATTGAAGTCACAGTACCCACACCGCGTTGCGCAAAACGGCACGTGGATATAGACGCCAAAGTCGGGCTGTGATTGCTGCGCTGTGTTCATACCTCGCAATTGCAGCAGACCGGGGCCGAGTTTGCGAATTGCATTCGAGGCGTGCTCCCTGGCCGGCCAGTGCCAAAAGACGCAACCCCTTTTTCACGACCTGGGCTTTTGCCTCCTCCCCCAACAAGAAGTGCGTCCTTTGGCACTGCTACATGAAGACAAGCACCAAATTCCCACTTTCGCCAGCGGCGAACTGGGAAAACGCAAACCCCCGCCCTCAAATGAAGGAATTTGGTGCGCACCCCCTCGTGCCACAGACCTACGCCCCGCGTCGGCGGCGCTTCGCCGCCACCTTCGCCACGATGGCATCCACCCGGGCGCGCTCCTCGAGAAACTGTGGCGGGGCGACACCGCGCATCGTGCGCACGAACGCGGGGTGGTCGATGCAGACGGTTTCCATCCAGCCATCGACAGCAGCCTCGACCAGCTCGCCGACCCGCGCATACAGGTGCGGCAGGCTCACGGCGCCCAGTTCCCTTGCGACCATCTCGGTCTGCTCGAGCGTGTACTGCACGATCTCGCCGAGGTGCTGCACGGTCAGGTCGGTGCGGCCGGCAAGCGCATCCTGCATGGTCTGCACGGAGAACGGCGCTTGGAGTGGGAAGAGGTCTTCGAGGCCGGCGGCGTCAAGAAGTTCGGGCTCGGGGATCTTTTCCTCCGGCCGGTAGGAGGCGGAGAGCACCCCGGCGCGCATCCCGGTGGTCAGCGCCTGGCGAAGCCCGATGAGTTCGCCGACGATGCGGCGGGCGTCGTTGCGGGCATCGTCGACGATTTCGACGAATTCGGCGAGGCAGTCGTCGGTAAGTTCGCCGTCATAGTCTGCGACTGCTTCGGCGAGGTGCTCCGTGTATTCAGCGACTTCGTCGCCGATGTTGTAAATCTCCTGTGTCAGCTCACGGTGGCGTAGCATCGCTGCAGTTTTATGCACGAATAGCCCCCTTCTGGCTCACAGGAAGTACGGATCAAAAGTCGATGGAAATGTTAAGCCATGGGCGCGCCCCACGGGTTGAGGCGCGCCGGGGGCCTAGCGCTCGTAGAGCTTGTCGATGTCCTCACGGAAGCGCTCGAACACCACATTGCGCTTCACCTTGAGGGTTGGCGTCATCTCGTTTGCCTGCTCGCTCAGGTCGCGGTCGAGGATGCGGAACTTCTTGATCGCCTCGGCGTGCGAGACGGTCCCGTTGGCAACGTTGATGGCGTCTTGCACCTCGGCGCGCAGGACGGGGTCGCCGGCGAGCTCGCTGAGTTTGCGGTTCTCCGGGATGTTGTGGGTGGACTTCCAGCGCTGCAGCTCTTCCTCGTCGAGAGTCACGAGCACGCCGACGAACGGCTTGCCGTCGCCGACGACGAGCGCGTTGGAGATCAGCGGGTCCTGGCGGATGATGTCCTCCATCGGCCCCGGTGAGATGTTCTTGCCGCCGGCGGTGACGATGAGGTCTTTCTTGCGGCCGGTGATGCGCACGTAGCCTTCGTCGTCAACCTCACCGAGGTCGCCGGTGTTGAACCAGCCTTCGGTGAAGGCTTCTTCGGTGGCGGCTTTGTTGTTCCAGTAGCGGTCGAAGACACCGGGGCCCTTGAACTCGATTTCGCCGTCGTCGTTGGTGCGGACTTGGTAGCCGTTGACCGGGCGCCCGACGGTGCCAATCTTGTTGGCATTCTTGTTATTGACACAGGATGCGGCGCAGGTTTCGGTGAGCCCGTAGCCCTCGTAGATTGGGATGCCGATGCCGCGGAAGAAGTGCAGCAAGTCGGCGCTCATGGCGGAGCCGCCGGTGATGCCGTACTTCACGGAGCCACCGATGGCCTCCTTGATCTTGGAGTAGACGACGCGATCGAAGACGCGGCGCTTCGCCTTGAGTATCCGGCTCGGCCCCTCGGGGGTGTCCATGGCCTTGGAGTACTCGATGGCGGTCTTCTCCGCCTCAAGGAACGCAGCCTTGCCGATGGCGGAGCCGTCCGCGGCCTTGTTATAGGCCGCATTGCGGACCTTCTCGAAGACTCGGGGCACGCCAAGCACCATGTTCGGCTGGGCGCGCTGCAGCTCCACGGTCAGGGTGTGGGTATCGGCCCAGTGGGACTGGGTGGCGCCCGCCATCGTCAGCGCGAGGCTGACTGCGCGCTGCAGCACGTGCGCCAGCGGCAAGAACGTGACGACGCGCTTGCCGGGGCGGGCCACCTCACCGATGTCGTTCTTGATCAGCGCCCAGGTCTGGTGCGCCCAGTTGCCGTGGGTTAAGGCCACGCCCTTCGGGCGGCCGGTGGTACCGGAGGTGTACACGATGGACCCGAGGTCGTCGTGGGTGAGGGAGGCGGAGCGGGCGTCGACAAGCGACTGCTCGACATCCCTGCCCTCGAACTTGACGGTTTCGACCCCGGCGGCGTTGAATTCGTAGATCTTGCGCAGCTTCGAGCTCGAGTCCTTCAGGCGCGGCTTGCCGTCTTCCTGGAGGAGGAAGGCGCTCATCAGCTGGGTGTGGTCGCGCGACTCGGTGAAGGCGATCTCGGCGCCGGAGTCCTCGAGGATCCACTGGATCTGGTGCATGGAGCTCGACGGGTAGATCGGGACGCTGACCGCCCCGGCTGCCCAGATGGCGAAGTCAACGAGGGACCACTCATAACGGGTGGAGGAAAGCACCGCGATGCGGTCGCCCGGCTCGACGCCGTTTGCGATGAGCCCCTTGGCCGTTTCGTAGACCTCTTCGAGGAACTCCCCCGCGGTCACATTGACCCAGTCGTAATTACGTGGGCGGGAAAACAGCACGATGTGAGGCTTTTTCGTGCAGATATCCACGAGCGCCGACAGGCAAGTGTCAGTGGGACTCAGCTTGAATCCGAGCGGAGTTGTGTACGTTTCTGAAGCCATGGTTGGCAAGGTTACCTGACAGAAACTACCTTTTGCGTGAGCTCCACTCTGCAAAACATCAGTTCTTTGGCACAATGGGTTGATGTGACCAACGTAGAACTGCTCCATTCATTAGCTTCCGCGTACGGGTTCGGCACGAGCTACCGCGCTTCCAACGGTGCGATGACCACCCCGCCGCCGGAATCATTCATCTCCCTGCTGCAGGCCCTGGGCGTCAACATTAGCGACGCCCCCTCCGACGAGGAGCTGCACCACCTGATTCACGCCAGGCACCAGTACTGGGCAACCCGCCCGCTGCCGCCCTGCGTTGTGGCCACGGCCGGGCAGGAGCGCCACTTCAACGTCCACGTGCACGACGGACACCCGGCCCACACCTGGATCCAGCTTGAGGACGGCACCCCGCGCGAGACCTACCAGGACGAAAACTGGGCGCCACCAACTGCCGACGTCGCCGGCGTGGTCTGGGGCGAGGCCACCTTCCACGTGCCGGGCAACCTGCCCCCGGGCTACCACACGCTGCACCTGGAGTCCGACAACTTTAAGGACTCCTGCCCGCTGCTGGTGGTCCCGGCGCGTCTGGAGAGCAACCAGCGCTACATCGATAACCCGGTCTTCGGTGTGATGGCGCAGCTGTACTCGGTGCGCTCCGAGCAGTCCTGGGGCATCGGCGACTTCGAGGATCTCGGCACGCTCGCGGTGCTGCTGGCTGAGCAGGGCGCTGATTACCTGCTGATCAACCCGGTGCACGCGGCACAGCCAATCCCGCCGGTGGAGGACTCGCCGTACCTGCCGACGTCGCGCCGCTTCGTCAACCCGATCTACATCTCTGTCGAGGCGGTTGATGAGTACTACAAGCTGGACAAGGACGCGAAGGCCCAGATTGAGCGCATGGTCGCTCCGCTGAAGGCACTCAACCGCAGTGCGGAGCCGCTGCGTCGCAACGAAATCTTCGAGACGAAGCTCGCCGTACTTCGCGAGCTGTTCTTCATCGCCTGCGCCGACGAGCGCCGCACCCACGACTTCGAGCTCTTCTGCCTCGACGAGGGCGAAGGCCTCGAGGAGTTCGCCCGCTGGTGCGCAGTGGAGGCAATGGAGACCGCGCCGTCGCGCCACGAGCTCGACGAGGAACTCGAGGAACTCACACGCTTCTACATGTGGCTGCAGTTCATCGCCGACGAGCAGCGCCGCCGCGCCCAGGACAAGGCGCTGGCAGCGGGCATGAAGGTCGGCATCATGACCGACCTCGCGGTGGGGATCCACCCCGATGGTGCCGACGCCAACACGCTTGCCAACGTGCTCGTCCCCGAGGCGTCCGTCGGTGCCCCGCCGGACCAGTACTCCCAGCAGGGCCAGGACTGGTCGCAGCCGCCATGGCACCCGCAGGCGCTCGCCGAGGCCGGCTACGAGCCGTGGCGTGAGCTGCTGCGCACCGTGCTGCGCCACTCCGGCGGTATCCGCGTCGACCACATCCTTGGTCTCTTCCGCCTGTTCTGGATGCCACGAAACGTCTCCCCGATGTTCGGCACCTACATGAATTACGACCACGAGGCCATGGTGGGCACCCTGGTGCTCGAGGCGCAGCGTGCGAACGCCGTGGTGGTGGGCGAAGACCTGGGCACGTTTGAGCCGTGGGTCCAGGACGTCCTGCAGGACAAGGGCATCCTTGGCACGACGGTGCTGTGGTTCGAGTCGTACGACGACGGCTCCCCGCTCCACACCTGGGATTACCGCCGCTTGGCGTTGTCGGCCGTCGGCACGCATGACCTGCCGCCGACCGCTGGCTACCTGCGGTTCGCGCACAACATCCTGCGCGACGAGCTCGGCCTGATCGAGGAGCCGCTCGAGGAGCTCAACGAGCAGGACCACCAGTGGCAGGCCCGCGTGCTTGACCGCGTGCGCGAGGACGGCCACTTCCACGGCACTTCCCTTGAGCACACCGAGTTCACGCAGCTGAGCGCCGAGGAGTTCGCCCGCGACGTCGACGTGGAGGACCTGCTCGTCGGCCTTACCCGCTTCATCGCCGCCACCCCATCGGCGATGACGGTGACGAACCTGGTGGACATGGTCGGCGATACCCGCATCCAGAACCAGCCGGGCACCAACGCGGAGCAGTACTCCAACTGGTGCATCCCGCTGACGGACAACAACGGCAAGGCGGTCCTCATCGAGGACCTGCCGAGTATCGAGCTGTTCGGTCGGGTCGCGGAGGCGTCGAAACGCTAGCGCGCTAGAGCAGCCCGGCCAGGGCCGCGACGATGACCAGCGCAATCATCACCCACAGTGCCTGTGTGACACGGGACTGTGGGTATTTGCGTTTCTGCTTCGGAAGCTGCTGATCGCGCTTGCGGAGTTCTTCAGGGTTGGCCATAGTTGACCACCTTACTTCTTCGAAATTTTGTACGCGATCCAGTCACTCAAACGCAGCATCGCCCACGAGGCCACCCCCGCGAGCGGCAGCGCCACCAGCAGGATCAGTGGCGTCTGCAGCCATGGCGACAGATCAAACATCGCTGCCCTCGAGCCCGCGGCGGACCAGCAGAGCGCGGGTGTCCTTGTCGCGGCCGCGGAAGGCGCGGTAGGCCTCGGCGTAGTCGCGCGCGGCACCAACCGAGAGCACCGTGTCCCGGAACCGCTGGCCGCTGTCCCGGTTGATACCGGATTCCTCGATGAACTGGTAGCCGTCGGCGTCCAACGCCTCCGCCCACAGGTAGGAGTAGTAGCCCGCTGAGTAGCCGCCCGCGAAGATGTGGTTAAACCACGTGGAGCGGTAGCGCGGCTCGAGGCCCTCCACATCCAGGCCAACCTTCTCGAGTGCCCGCTGCTCGAAGGCGTCAATGTCCTCGGGCACCTCGCCGTCGAGCGAGTGCCACGCCAGGTCAATCGCGCAGGCCGCCAGGTACTCCGCGGTGGCGAAGCCCTGCCCGAACGTCCGGGACTGGCGCACGGCCTCCAGCAGCGCATCCGGGATGACCTCGCCGGTGTCCACGTGGCGCGCGTAGTTACGGATGATCTCCGGCGCGAACGCGTAGTTCTCGTTGATCTGGGAGGGGAACTCCACCCAGTCGCGCGGCACGTTGGTGCCGGAGAGCGTCGGGTAGCGCACGTTGGACAGCAGTCCGTGCAACGCGTGGCCGAACTCGTGGAACACGGTCGTAACCTCGTCGATCGTCAGCAGGTCGGAGGTCAGCGACATCACGTTCACCACGACGGGCTTCGTGCCGGTCAGCGTCGACTGGTCCACGAAGGAGCTCATCCAGGCTCCCCCGCGTTTCGACGGCCGCGCCCCGTAATCCGTCAGCAGCAGGCCAATGCCGGTGCCGTCTTCCTCCTTGACCTCCCACACGTGTACGTCGTCGCGGTAGCCGTGCAGGTCCTCGCGCTGAGTAACCGTGATGCCGTAGAGCAGGTTCGCAGCGTAGAAGACGCCGTCGCGCAGCACCTGCTGCAGCGGGAAGTACTTGCGCAGCTCGGCGTCGTTCACCGCGAAGGCCTCCTCCCTGCGGCGCGCTTCCCAGTACGGCCAGTCAGCGCCGTCCAGTTCCATCCCGGCCAGCTCACCTGCGAGCTTGCGTTCCGCGGCGGCGTTCGACGCGGCCGCGGGCGCGAGGTCACTGATGAGCTTGCGGGCCGCGGCAGCGCTGCCCGCGGTTTCCTCCGCGATGACGTAATCGGCGTGCGTGTCGAAGCCGAGCAGCTTCGCGCGCTCCTGGCGCAGCCGCACCGACTCGACCACGAGCGCACTGTTGGTGTCACGGCCGCGCTGGCGGGAGGCGTCGAACAGCTTGTGGCGCGCGCTGCTGGACTCGAGCTCGGCCTGCAGCGACTGGGTCGTCGGCAGCTCGATCGGCACGACGTAAACACCGGGGTCATCGGCGTCGCGGTAGGCTGCGAGCTCCTCCTCGCTCAAGCCCGCGAGCTCCTCACGGGTCATGCGCACCGCGAGCTTCGTCGTGTCCGCGAGTAGGTTGCGGCCGAACTGCTCGGAAAGCTCCGAGAGGCGCTGATTCAGCTCGCGCAGGCGCTGTTTGCCTGCCTCGTCGAGCTCCGCGCCACGGCGGGTGAACCGGCGCAGCAGCAGGTCGTAGAGGCGGCGCGACTCCTCGTCCGCCGGGGCCTCCACTGCACGCAGGCGGCCATAAAGTTCTTGGTTCTGGTAGATCGCGTCCGTATGCGCGGACAGGCGCGGCACGATCGCGTCCGCGACCTGGTCAAACTCAGGCGAACCGTCGGTGCCCTGCAGGTTGAAAAACCATGCCAAGACTCGCTCTAAGTCGCTGCCCGCGCGCTCCAGCGCCTCGACGGTGTTCTCCCACGTCGGGGTGTCCTCGGCGCAAATGCGGGCAATTTCTTCTTCATGCAGCACGAGCGCCCGCTCGAAAGCGGGCAGTACGTGTTCAAGGCGGATCGCCTGAAAATCAGGCAGCCCGTAAGGCAGTTCGGACGGGTGCAACAACGGATTGTCAGTCATAGCGCCCCATCCTACTTGGAGCGCAAGTTAGGCCGACTTACGACCAATCACCAGGAAGGTCGGGCGCGATTCGTGTCCCTGTGGCGTGCCGAACTCCTCGTCGATCTTGGTAATCTCCGGCAGCTCAACGACCTCGACGTCCTCCAGGCCAGCGGCGCGGAAGACCTCTGCGTATGCCTCCGGGGAGTCGGCCGTCGCCAACGGCAGCTCCTCGAGTACGTCGTCGGTGTAGGTCAGCACGAAAGAGTCCGGGCCGTTATCGGAGATGACCTGCGTTTCCTTCGAGATCCCGTTCGGGAACCAGGTCGCGTCCGCTGCGATGATCAGACCGCCAGGCTTCAGCGCCTCGGCCCAGCCACGGATCGCCTCCGTCGGCTCGCGCAGCGTCCACAGCAGGTAGCGGCTGACAACGACGTCGAAGTCGTAGAAGGACGGGGGCAGGTCCGTCACGTCGACCTCGGCAAACAGTGGGGTGTTGATGCCTTCCTCCTGGCGGAGCTCCGCTTCGTCGCGGGCCTCATCGAGCATTGGTTCGCACGCATCCACGCCGACGACCGCGTAGCCGAGCTCCGCAATGATGTGCGCAATGTAGCCGTCACCCGTGCCCATGTCCAACACGCGAACCGCGTCCTGCGGCATGTAGCGCTTGAAGATGTCAGTCCACGCTGCGCGGTCTGCCTTGGCGCGCTCTGCTGTCCTGTGTTCGCGGTGGTATGCCTCAGCCCGGCCTGCCCAGTACTCGGTGATGCGTGCTTGGGTATCTGTCATTTGGGACAACTCATTCCTACAGAAGAAAGACAATAATCACTCACTAGCATAAGTCACCTTCGGCAGCTCGTCGAGGAACTTGGCGGAAGCGTTTAGACTGGCCTGTCATGGACGTCACCATCACCTGCCCCGCCGGCGCGATCACTGGCACCGCCACCGCCACAATGCGCGAATTCCACTCCATCCCCTACTCGCGTATCGACGCCCCCTTCGACCCGCCACGCCCCGCCCCCGAGGGTCATCTCATCGACGCCACCACGCCGCACCCAGACACCATCGGGCTGAGCATCACCACCCCGGCGACGGCGCGGGCCCTCGACGACTACCCGGTGATGGTCTATCTGCACGGCGGCCGCTTCGAGGAAGGCAACCACTGTGAGACCACCTCCCAGCCGGAGGCGTTCGCGAAGCAAGGCGTCGTGCAGGTGCGGGTGGGGTACCGTCGAAAATTCCCTGGACTGCTCCCCTTCACCAATGACACGTCGTTCCGCGCGGTGGAGGACTGCCAGGAGGCGCTGCGGTGGGTGCTGCGCAACATCGAGCACTTCGGCGGCGACCCAACCAACGTCACGCTGGTCGGGCATTCGGCGGGGGCGGCGCTGGCGCTCTGGCTGGCGCGCCGCGACCACTACCAGGGAGCATTCCGGCGCGTGCTGGCGCTGTCCCCCGCGTTTCCGCGCGTGCCCTTTGCGCAGCGCAAGTGGGCGGCGCGCGGGGCGCTCGGCACGGCGCTGACGCGCCTCGACCTCAACTGGTTGGCCGAGCGCCGCCCGGACGCCATTGAGCGCGCCTACCAGCGCTTCCGCACCCAGTACTTCCACGACATCGCCCTTGGCCCGGCACCCTTCGAGCCTGCGGAGCTCGCCGACGTACCAATCGTGGTCACCTCCACCCGCGAGGAGTTCCACCAGGCCGGCGAGGGCTTCAACGCCTTTGGTGCCACGTTCATCCGCTGCTTCGGCCGATTCTTCGGCGCCAAAAGCGCGGCGGCCCGGCGCAACTACATCGAGGCCGCACGAACCACGGACCCCGGCAAACTCGCGGGCAGGTTCCTATCGGACGCACTGATCCGTCGCTGGGTCGACGACGCCTGCGAGCACGGCCCCGCCGACATCCGTCAGATCGAGTTCTGCGCAGATACCCCGCTTGGACACAGCTACGAGCTCGAGACGCTCTTCGGAGAGCCTACGACCCACATCGGCCAGCTTGTCTACAGCTACATCTGCAGCGGGCAGGCCGACTGGCCCACCTACCGCCCGGGCCGAAACGTCCTGCGCGCCTCGCTCAGCGCGGACACCACGACCGTCGTGGAGGATCCGCTGCGCAGCGTTCGGGAGGCGTTCAACCAGTAGGCTAGCGCCCGGCGCGCTCCAGCACAGCGCGCAGCCGCTTATCCGCCAGCTCTTCGACCAGCCACGGCGAAAACGCGAACGGGGTCGCGTCTGCCGCGCGAACAACGTCGGCGGGGTCGGCCCAGTGCAACGAGTCCACCTCGTCCGGGTTCGGGTCCACAGCCTCGTGGCCCGGCGCCAGGCGCGCGGAGTACACCGGGCAGATTTCGTACTCGACGATGCCGGAGGAATCCACCGCACGGTAGCGGAACTCCGGCAGCACCGGCTTTACGTCCAGCACAGCCCCCTCCGGCAAGCGCAGTTCCTCGACCGAGCGGCGCAGGATCGCCGTCGGCACGTCCTCGCCGGGGCCGGGGTGGCCGCAAAAGGAGTTCGTCCACACCCCGGGCCACGTCTTCTTCCCCAACGCGCGCCGGGTGAGCAGCAGCTGGCCGTCCTCGTTGAACAGCCAGCAGGAAAACGCCAGGTGCAGCGGGGTTTCCCCGGTGTGGACTGCGGCCTTGTCCGCGGAGCCGATCGGGGACCCGTCGTCGCTCAGCAGGATTACTTCTTCGCGCATTAGTTATTCAGGTTCCCCTTGAACTTCACGTTGCCGATCGTAAACTCCGCATCCCACAGGCCATCCGGGGTCACGTCGAAGGCGTACTTCGCGTTCGTGGTTGCCCCCGGACCCAGCGGGCGGTCCACGCCGAGGATGTCTACCCCTGCCTGCTCGGCGCTGATCGGGTTGGCGTCGACAAACTTGTTGTTGCCGGTGTTGTAGCGCAGCTTCGGCTTGAGCACGTCAACGGGCATTGGCACGTCGCTCTTGTTCGTCACTGCCACGACGATGATGCTGCCGGCGCCGGTGCCGTAGCTGCTGCCCTGCCACTTGTAGGACAGCTCCATCTTCGGGTCATCGACGCGCTCGCCGGTGATCTCTGTGGAGGTCACCGGGTCCACTTGCTCTTGGTGGAACTCCGGCTGTGGGGCGCCAGTGGGCGTCGTCACCTCGATGTCAGTGGATGTTGCGGTGTCATCCTCAGACACGCACCCGCCCAGCGTGAGAGTAGTAACGAGCAGCAAGACCGCAGCTGACAGTGTGTGGTGGCGCATCGGTGCCCTTTCATATGGTTCAAGCGAAAACAATTGGTCACTATTGTACGAGTTTCACCCGGCCGCGCTACGCTGGGCCATCTATGCAATCTCTCACCCGTGTGTTACGAAGCGCTTCCGCCCTGTGGCCGTTCTACCTCGCCATCGTCATCATCTCGACGGTTGTTGCAGGCCTCGGGCTGATTTCTCCCTTCATCGTGCGCGAGGCCACCGACACAATTGTCGACGCCATCAACGAGTCAGCCAACGCGCCCGCCGACCCAGTGCGCACCGTGCTGTGGCTCGCATTCGCGCTGTTCATCGCGACCTCGCTCAGTGGGCTGGCGAAGAACGTCTCCGGCTACCTCGGCGACATCATGGCGGCGCGGATCCGACAGATCCTGTCCACCCGCTACTTCGCCAAGCTGCTGTCGCTGCCGCAGCGCTACTTCGACACCCAGGTCACCGGCACCATCATCGCCCGGCTGGACCGCTCGATTGCCACGGTGACGCAGTTCATCCAGTCCTTCTCCAACAACTTCTTGCCGATGATCATCCAGATCATCGCCATCCTTATCATCACGTCCTTCTACTACTGGCCGCTGACCCTGCTGCTGCTGGCGCTCTTCCCCATCTACACGTGGCTGACGGCGCTGACCTCGAAGCGGTGGCAGAAGTGGGAGGCGGAGAAGAACGCGCAGATCGACGAAGCGAACGGGCGCTTCGCGGAGGTCGTCGGCCAGGTCAAGGTGACCAAGTCATACGTGGCGGAGGTCCGCGAGCTGGACAAGTTCGGCAACCACTACAACAACACGGTGAGCATCACCCGCCCGCAGTCGCGCTGGTGGCACTCCATGGACGCCCTGCGCGGGCTGGCGATGTCGCTGATTTTCATGGGGATCTACATGATCCTGTTCGTGCGCACCATCCAGGGCCACTTCAGTATCGGCGACATGGTCATGCTCATCCAGCTGATCACCATGGCCCGTCAGCCGGTGATGATGCTGAGCTGGATCGTCGACAGTGCCCAGCGCGCCGTCGCTGGTTCCCGCGACTACTTCCAGGTCATGGACGAGCTGGTGGAGCCCACCGCGAACCGCGAGCTCGTCGCCGCGACCCAGACCTCAGGTGTGCCGGAGCTCACCGTTGTAAAGCACCGCCCGCTGCCAGTCCACGAGCCCGTCGTGGAGTTCGACTCAGTCACCTTCGAGTACGAGCCAGGCGAGCCCGTCATCCACGACATGAGCTTTCGCGCCCACGCTGGAGAGAAGGTCGCCCTGGTCGGAGAGTCCGGCGGTGGCAAGTCCACCATCGTGAACCTGCTGTTGGGCCTCTACCCTATCCAGGAAGGCACCCTGAAGGTGTGCGGGCAGGATCTGGCGGAGCTGGGCGTCGAAAAGCTGCGCGCGACCACGGGCGTGGTGTTCCAGGAGGCGGCGCTGTTCTCGGGCACGGTGTTTGAGAACATCGCCTACGGTAAGCCGGACGCGACGATGGACGAGGTGGTCGCGGTGGCTAAGCGTGCCAACGCGCACGACTTCATCATGAAGTTCACCGAAGGCTACGACACCGTCATCGGCGAGCGTGGCCTGCGCCTGTCCGGCGGGCAGCGCCAGCGCGTCGCGGTCGCGCGCGCGATGTTGAAGGACGCGCCGATCTTGATTCTCGACGAAGCCACCTCCGCCCTCGACACGAAGGCGGAGCGCGCCGTGCAGGCAGGACTCGACGCGCTGATGGAGGACCGCACCACCATCATGATCGCGCACCGACTATCCACCATCGCGGATGTCGATACCATTATCACCCTGCGCGACGGCCGCATCGACGAAATTGGCACCCCTGCGGAGCTTGCGGTCTCCGGCGGTATTTATTCAGAGCTACTGCGGCTCACCGCGTCCTCCTCGGCGGCGGATCGTGCCAGGTTACAGGCCTTCGGCTTCCACACCGACGACAGCGAGGAGGAGTAGCAACCTCGCGGGCCTGTGGCGTGTGAGGGTGGCCTGACTACAGTCGTGGGACATGAAGTTCCCAGACCTTTCCACCCTCCGCGACCGCCGTACCCGCAAGTGGACCGTGCACGACGAGCACGTGCTGCCACTGTTTATCGCCGAAAGCGACTTCCCCACCGCCCCGCCTGTGAAGGCGGCGGTGCTCGACGCCGTCGAACGCGAATGCCTCGGCTACACGCCCGCCCCGCGCGCGCAGTGCCTGGCAAAGAACGTCTCCGAGTTTTACGCCCAGCGCTACGGCTGGCGGCCGGACCCTGCACGCATCTTTACTGTCCCCGACGTGGTGCGCGGCGTGCTGCTTGCGATCGAGCACTTCACCGAAGGCGACGTCATCGTGCCCGTGCCGGCGTACTTCCCCTTCCTCGAGATCGCCTCAACCGCGGGGCGCAATCGCGTGGACGTCGGCAGCGAGGGCGGCCTGGACCTGGCAGAGGTCGAGGAGGCGTTTCGCAACGGTGCCGGCTCCATTATCGTGACCAACCCGATGAACCCGTGGGGCTACATCTTCAGCCGCGAGGAGCTCGACGCGATCTGCGACATCGCGCGCCGCTACGGGGGCCGCGTCATCGTTGACGAGATCCACGCCCCGATCGTCTACGAGGGCAGCCACGTGTGCGCCGCCGAGCACAACCCGGACGTGTGCATCACGATCACGGCGACGTCGAAGGCCTGGAACGTGGCAGGCCTGAAGTGCGCGCAGATACTCTTCTCCAACGATGAGGACGTGGCTACCTGGAACGCGCTGTCCAACATCACAAAGGAAGGCACGGGCACGCTGGGCATCGTGGCTGCGGAGGCCTGCTACGGGCAGGGCACCGAGTACCTAGACCAGCAGGTAGAGCAGCTGCGGGCGAACCGCGACTGGCTCGTCGAGGAGCTGCCGAAGCAGATCCCCGGCATCACCTTCCCCGTCCCGGAGGCGACCTACCTGCTGTTGGTGGACTTTTCCGGCACGAAGCTCACCACCGAGACCCCGGCCGAATGGCTCTTGGAACACGCGGGCGTGGCGCTCAACGAGGGCACCAGCTTCGGGCCCGGCGGCGCGCACAAGGCGCGCCTCAACTTCGCCACCTCGCCCGAGATCCTGCAGGAAGCCGTCCAGCGCATGGCTGAGGCAATCAAGCTACTGTGAGGAAGCATGAACGAAAACGACAAACTTCCTACCCCGCAGGCCACCGCCTTCTCCCCACCCACCCCGGCCGCCGAGCCGTGGGAGCGCCCTGACCCGGAGTGGTACAAGGACGCAGTATTTTACGAGGTGCTGGTCCGCGCTTTCTTCGACCCGAACGGCACCGGCTCCGGCACCCTCCAGGGCCTGGAGTCCAAGCTGGACTACCTGCAGTGGCTCGGCGTCGACTGCCTCTGGATCCCACCGTTCTACGACTCGCCGCTGAAGGACGGCGGCTACGACATCCGGGATTTCCGCAAGGTGCTGCCGGAGTTCGGCACGGTGGAAGACTTCGTCTCCCTTATCGACGCCGCCCACCGCCGCGGGATCCGCATCATCACAGACTTTCCGATCAACCACACCTCCGACCAGCACCCCTGGTTCCAGGAGTCTCGCCGCGACCCGTCGGGCCCGTACGGGGATTACTACGTGTGGTCGGATGACCCGGAGAAGTACGCCGGGACCCGCATCATCTTCATTGACACCGAGGAGTCCAACTGGACGTTCGACCCGGTGCGCAAGCAGTACTTCTGGCACCGCTTCTTCTCCCACCAGCCTGACCTGAACTACGACAACCCGGCGGTCCAGCAGGAGATTTTGGACGTCATCCGCTTCTGGCTGGATCTGGGGATGGACGGCATCCGCCTCGACGCCATCCCGTACCTCTTCGAGCGCGAGGGCACCTCCTCGGAGAACCTGCCGGAGACGCACGAGTTCATTAAGAAGGTCCGCGCGTTGTTCGACGAGGAGTACCCGGGCCGTTTCCTGCTCGCGGAGGCGAACCAGCTCCCGGAGGAGGTCGTCGCCTACTTCGGTGAAGGCGAGGGTGACGAGTGCCAGATGGCGTTCCACTTCCCGGTCATGCCGCGCATTTTCATGGGGATTCGCCAGGAGCTGGCGCAGCCGATCGTCGATATCCTGCGCGAGACGCCGCCGATTCCGGAGTCCGCGCAGTGGGGCATGTTCCTGCGCAACCACGACGAGCTCACGCTCGAGATGGTGACGGACCAGGAGCGCGAGTTCATGTACCAGAACTATGCGTTCGAGCCGCGGATGCGCGCCAACGTGGGCATCCGCAGGCGCCTTGCTCCGCTGCTGGGTGGGCACCGCGGGCGCCTGCAGCTGGCGCACGCGCTGCTGCTGTCCCTGCCCGGTTCGCCGTTTTTGTACTACGGCGACGAGATCGGGATGGGCGACAACATCTGGCTGCCTGACCGCGACGGTGTGCGCACCCCGATGCAGTGGTCGAACGACCGCAACGGTGGCTTTTCCAAGGCGGATCCGGAGCGGCTCTACCTGCCGCCGGTGCGCAACGACCAGTACGGCTACGACATTGTCAACGTCGAATCCCAGATGAAGCTGGAGAACTCGCTGCTGCAGTGGGTGCGCCAGATGATCATGATCCGCAAGCAATACCGCGCGTTCGGCCGAGGCTCCTACATAGAGGTGGATCACGCAAACCCGCAGGTGTTGGCGTTTATACGCGAGTATGAGGGCGAGCGAATCCTGTGCGTGCACAACATGTCCTCGCGCCCGCAGGCCGTCGAGATGGACCTGTCGCACTACAACGGTGTGGTGCCTCGCGAGCTGACCGGCGGCGAGGAGTTCCCGGCCATCGGTGAGCTGCCGTGGCTGAGCACACTCGCGCCGCATGGCTTCTTCTGGTTCGATATCTCCTAACATTGGTCACATGATTGATATTGCTGAGCAGCGCTTCTACGGCGCGAAGTCCGAGCCGGTCGACGCCATCGACGTCGTCGCCGCGGAAGATGTCACCTCCCCAACCACCGGTGAGCGTTTCACCTGGCAGATCCTCGCGGTGCACCACGGCGACACGGTCGACCACTACCAAGTGTTTGTCGACGCCACCGGCACCCACGACGTCCTGCACACCCCCGAAGGCGCCGAGGCCTACCTGGCCAACGTCGCAACGTTTGGCGCGGTGGAGGGCACCATCGACTCCGCAGGCGCGCGCCCGCTCGGGGCCGAGCAATCGAATACCTCGCTGGTGGTCGGCGAGCACATCGTGAAGGTATTCCGCCGCCTCGAGGACGGGCTGAACCCGGACGTGGAGCTGCTGAGCCAGATCGCGGACTGCCCCGCGGTCGCCGCGGTGCGCGGCTACGCTACCCGCGACGGCCAGACCCTTGCGATGCAGCAGGACTGCATCGTGGGCGGCACCGACGGCTTCGTGCTCGCCACAGGCGGCACGCTCGACACCAGCGACACCAAGGCGCTCGGCACGGCGATCCGCCAGGTGCACACCGCGCTCGCCGAGGCCTTCCCCACCGAGACCGCCAGCCCGTCGTCCCTGCGCACACGGCTCACGCACCACTTGGACTCCTACATCCAGCGCGCGCCGGTGCTCGAGCAGTACCGCGAGCGCATCCTGAAGCTCTACTCGCTTCTCGACGCTAGCTCCGCCACCACCGCCACGACACCCCTGACCACGCAGCGCGTCCACGGCGACCTCCACCTTGGACAGACGCTGAAGACAGATTCCCAGTGGTTCCTCATCGACTTCGAGGGCGAGCCAGCCCGTCCGCTGCAGGAGCGCCGTCTGCCGGATCACCCGCTGCGGGACGTAGCTGGGATGATCCGCTCCTACGGGTACGCCGCGGCTGTGGGCGGGTTTGACGCTGCCTGGGAGCGGGAGCACGTCGAAAAGCTGTTGGAGGGTTACGGCACTGCCCCCGCGAGCGAGGACCCGGTTCTTGCAGCGTACGTGGTGGATAAGGCTGCGTACGAGGTGGTGTACGAGGCGAACAACCGCCCAGATTGGGTGGAGATTCCGTTGAGGGCGATCGAAACACTCGTATAAACGTCTCACAGAATGGAAAAGATTTCCCATTTTTTCGCTGTGTGTTGTACTGTGTGGCAATGGACCACACACAGAACGCTCAAACGGGCACGAAACAGGGGAACTCCACCCAGGCGGTCGTAGTCACCGCGCTGGCACTGTTTTCCATGTTCTTCGGTGCCGGCAACCTGATTTTCCCACCAATCCTGGCCGTCCAGGCAGGCGATAACTTCTGGCCTGCCATCCTCGGCTTCCTCAGTACCGGCGCGCTGCTGCCGGTGCTGGCGGTCATCGCGATTGCACTGTCCGGCACGAACGTGCGCGACCTCGCGCAGCGCGCAGGCAGCATCTTCGGTGTCGTTTTCCCGGTGCTCGCCTACCTGTCCATCGGCGCGTTCTACGCGCTGCCACGTACCGGCGCGGTGTCGATGGAAACGGCCATCACCCCGCTGTTCGGTGTGTCCGGCCTGTTCGCCTCGGGCGTGTTCAACGTCATCTTCTTCGGCATTGCCCTGGCGCTGAGCTGGAACCCGAACACCATCATGGAAAAGCTCGGTAAGTTCCTCACTCCGGCGCTGGTCATCCTGCTGGTCGTGATGATCGCCGTTTCGCTGTTCCGCTGGGACGTAGAGCCTTCCGCCCCTTCGGAGCACTACCAGTCCGGCCCGTACCCGACCGGCCTGCTGGAGGGCTACCTGACGATGGACTCCATCGCCGCGCTGGCCTTCTCCATTGTTGTGATTTCCACGCTGCGTTCGAAGGGCTTCCCTGAGGGCAAGAAGCTGGTCAACGGCACCATCGCAGCTGGCGTCGGTGCGGGCGCGCTGCTGGCACTCATCTACGTCGGGCTGGGCATGATCGGTCGCGTGATGCCGGACTCCGACCAGTTCGATAACGGCGCAGGCCTGCTGGCTGAAGCCTCCAACCTGACGATGGGCCAGGCGGGCCAGGTCATCTTCTCACTGATCGTGCTGCTGGCTTGCCTGACCACCGCAGTCGGCCTAATCACCGCGACCGCAGAGTACTTCTCCACCGAGTTTGGCGGCGCCTACCGCACGTGGGCGGTCATCTTCACCATCGCCTCGATGGTCATCGCGACCCAGGGCCTGGACTTCGTGATGACGATTGCCGCACCGGTCATCGGCTTCCTGTACCCGCCGGCCATTGCCTTGATCTTCGTCACCCTGGTCGAGCCAGCGTTCAAGCGCCGCCTGACCTTCCGCTGGGCGTTCTTCCTGCCGATCTGGGTTGCTGTGGTCTGGTCCGCAATCGAGACCTTCATTTCCCTGGACTGGGGCGCCGACGCCTTGCGTCCGCTGGTGACGTGGGCTCCGCTCGACTCCGCGGGCCTCGGCTGGGTCCTGCCGGTGGTCGTCGCGTTCGTCATTGGCCTGGTCGTGGACCTGGCCCGCCCGAAGCAACACGCGGAGGACGTCAACGCGTAGTGTGGGGCCATGTCTACCCCACTCTCACTGATTGATTTTTGCACCAGATACTCCGGCGAGTCCGTCGCCGACGCAATGCAGCGCTCCGTTGCATTCGCACAGAAGGCGGAATCGCTGGAGTTCTCTCGTATTTGGTACAGCGAGCACCACAACATGCACAGCATTGTCTCCTCGGTGCCCTCGGTGCTCATCGCCCACATCGGAGCGAAGACCGAGCGCATCCGGCTCGGCGCGGGTGGCGTGATGCTGCCGAACCACTCGCCGTACGTGGTTGCGGAGCAGTTCGGGATGCTCGAGGAGCTCTACCCGAACCGTATTGATCTCGGGCTTGGCCGCGCCCCGGGCACCGACCAGCAAACGCTCGGCCGCGCCCTGCGGCGCGACCCGCGGGCGGCCGAGCACTTCCCGGAGGACGTGCTGGAGCTGCAGGCCTGGCTCAGCGATAGTTCCCCACTCGCCGGAGTAACCGCCGTGCCGGGCGCAGGCACCAACGTGCCGCTGTACATCCTCGGCTCCTCTATGTTCGGGGCGTCGCTCGCAGCGAAGCTCGGTCTGCCGTACTCGTTTGCCTCCCACTTCGCGCCCAACATGCTGGAGCAGGCCACGGCGTATTACAAGGAGAACTACGAGCCGTCCGAGCGCTACCCGGAGCCCTACTGCATCGCGGCCGTAAACGTCACCGCCGCGGACACCGCCGAGGACGCCGAGCGCCAGACCCACCTGGTGCACCGCAACCGGGTGCGCGCCATGATCAGCCGCCGCGGCACCATGCTCAACGACGAGCAGCTCGACGAGGTTGTGCGCTCCCCACAGGGCCAACAGATTATTGGCATGCTGCGCTACACCGCGGCCGGTACCGGTGATCAGGTCCGCGACTACCTCACCGACTTCGCCGCCACCGCGCACGCGGACGAGTTGATGATTTCGCTGCAGGCCCCAACGCATGAAGAGGCGCTGCGTTCGATGGAAATTCTCGCAGGAGTCTGGGACCGCTAGACTCTACACTCATGCATTTCAGCACCCTGTCGCGCGGGCTGATGGCGTCCGCGCTCGGCGCCACGCTCGGACTGAGCCTCGCTTCGTGTGGTCCCGCGACGCCCAGGGAGGATGTGGTCGTCGCAACGCAAGGGCCCCCTGCGGGCCTCGACTTCACCTCCATCGGTGGTGCCGCGGCACCCCAGGCGCTGATGGGCAACATCTACGAGACGCTCGTGCGTATCGACGCCAACGGCGAACCGCAGCCGTGGTTGGCGACCTCGTGGCGTGTAAGCGACGACGGCACCGTCTACACCTTCGACCTGCGCGAGGGCGTGACCTTTTCCGACGGCTCCCCCTTCGACGCCAGCGACGCCGTCTTCTCCATCAACTATGTGAAGGACTCCTGGGTCAACGGCATCAAGGAGAACATGGACCCGGTCGCATCCGCGCGCGCGGTGGACCCGCGCACGCTCGAGGTAACGCTGAAGGCACCGAGCGAGCAGTGGCTGTGGTCCATGGGAACGATGACGGGTGCGATGATGACGCCCGACTCCGTGGGAAGGCTCGCTCGAAACCCGTTGGGCACCGGGCCGTACACGCTGCGCTCGTTTGAGCCCGGCCACTCGATTGCCTTCGACCCGCGGCCCGATTACTGGGGCACAAAGCCGCAAAGCGGGGCCATGATCCGCTACTTCGGCGACGCCATCGCTGCGGTGAACGCGCTGCGCGTCGGCGATGTGGACGTCGTGTGGGCGATGCAGGCGCCGCAGCTACTCGACGCTTTGCCTGAAGACATCACCACCGCCGTCGGTACCACCAACGGCGAGGTGGTCTTCAGCATGAACAACAAGGCCGCACCCTTCGACGACGTCACCGTGCGGCAGGCCGCCGCCTACGCCATCGACCGTGACGCGCTCAACGCGGTGGTCTACAACGGGCTCGCCACCGACACTGGCGGCGCGCCCGTCCCACCGACCGACCCGTGGTTTACCGGCACCAACTACTACCCCTTCGACCCGGACAAGGCACGCGAATTGCTCGCCGGACGCACCCCTGAGGTCACCATCGAGGTGCCCAGCCTGCCGTACGCGCAGACCGCCAGCGAGCTCATCTACTCCCAGCTTCGCAGCGTCGGCTTCCGCGTCACGCTGCACACCGTCGAGTTCCCGGCGGTGTGGCTGAACAAGGTGCACAAGCAGCACGACTATCAGGCGTCGATTATCTCGCACGTGGAGCCGCGCGACATGGTGCACATGTTCGGCAACCCGGACTACTACTTCGGCTACGACTCCGCGCACGCCCGCGAGCTCATGGCGCAAGGCGACCTGCGGGCCGCGGTGGACACCATCATGGCGGATGCCGGGGCGCTCACCCTGGTCAACGCGCCGAACATCGTGCTCTACGCGCCGGGCGTGCACGGGCTTGACCCGAACGTGGTCACCGATTCCCTGCCACTGAACGAGGTGCGCCGATGAAACGCATTGCGTCAACACTGCTGCGGCTGCTCGCGCTGCTCGCCGCGGCCAGCGTGGTGATCTTCCTGCTGCTGCGGGCCATCCCGGGCGACCCGGCGCGCATCGCGCTTGGGCTCAACGCCTCGGATGAAGCGGTGGCGGAGCTGTCGCACACGTTGGGGACGGACCGCCCGCTGGTGGCCCAGTACGTGGGCTGGATCGCGGCGATGCTGCGCGGTGACTTCGGGGTGTCGCTGGCCAGCGGCGCGGACCTGGGTCCGGTGATCTGGCAGCGCGCGGGGGTCTCGCTGGTGTTGGCGGTGGCTGCGATGGTGTTGTCGCTGGCCATCGCGCTTCCTGTCGGGATCTGGCTGGCGCGGCGAAACAGTGCGGTGCTGTCCGGGCTGACGCAGCTGGGCATGGCGGTGCCGAGCTTCGTTGTCGGCATTGTGGCCGTGGCGGTGTTCTCGGTGCGTTTGGGCTGGTTGCCTGCCAACGGGTGGGGCACGGCTGCGCACGCGGTGTTGCCGGTGCTGTCGCTGACCGCCGTGCAGACGGCGATCCTGGCGAGGTATATCCGCACCGCGGTTTCCGAGGAGCTCGAGCGCGACTACGTGCGCACCGCGCGCTCTACCGGTGCGAGCATGACGCAGGTGGTGCGCGAGCACGTGCTTCGCAACGCCGCGCTGCCGGTGCTCACGGTGGTGGGGATCCAGCTGTCCGCGCTGGTGGTCAGCGCCGTGGTTGTGGAGCAAGTCTTCGCCATCCCCGGCCTTGGCTCTTTCCTGCTGGACTCGGTGCGCAACCGCGATATCACAGCGGTGCAGTCCACGATGATGCTGCTGGTGGCGTTTACGCTACTGGTCAACGCGCTCGTGGACATCGCCTACGGGGTCGTTGACCCGCGTGTCAGGAGGGCGAAGTGAACCCGAAACGAATAGCTGGGTGGATAACGCTGGGGGCCATCGTGTTCGTGGCGGTGCTCTCCCTAGTGTGGACGCCCTACGACCCGCTGCAGGCCATGCCGGCGCAGCGCCTCGCCGCACCAAGCGCTACGCACTTGCTCGGCACCGACGAGCTGGGCCGCGATCTACTCTCGCGCATCATGATGGGCGCGCGCTACACCGTTGCTGCGAGCGCAGGTGCCGCCGCGCTCTCCCTGCTCGTGGGCGTGCCACTCGGGGTGCTCGCGGGCATGCGACGCTCCTGGACGGAGCGCGCCGTCATGGGCGGCAGCGACGTGCTCATGGCGTTTCCGGCGCTGCTGCTGGCCATCGCGTTGACCGCTGCATTCGGCGCCAGCATGTGGATCGTGGTGCTCGCCCTTGGCATCGCGGGTATCCCCGGGTTCGTTCGGGTCTCGCGGGTAGCCACGCTTCGCGTGATGTCCCAGGACTACATCCTGGCCGCGCGCCTGAACAAGGTGCCTGGGATTATGGTGGCGTGGCGCCACGTGCTGCCGAACATCCTGCCGGTGGTCATCACCCAGATCGCGGTGGCGTTTTCCATGGCGGTGCTGGCCGAGTCGGGCCTGTCCTTCCTCGGTTTCGGTGTGCAGGCGCCCTTTGCGTCCTGGGGCCGGATGCTGCAGGCCAGCCAGCCTTACCTGGCCACAGCCCCGCACCTTGCGCTGTGGCCGGCGCTGGCCATCGCGCTGACGATTCTCGCGTGCAACGTAGCAGGAGGCCACCGTGATCAACGTTTCTAACCTCCGCATCGAGGGCCTGCTGCACGGCATCAGTTTCACGCTCGAGCGCGGCCAGCGCCTCGGCATCATCGGCGAGTCCGGGTCCGGCAAGTCACTCACGGCGCTGTCCATCATGGGGCTCACGGACCTCCCCGCGGAAGGCTCCATCACCGTCGACGGCGTCGAAATGATCGGCACCTCCGAGCGGACCCGCCGCCGCGTGCGCGGCTCTCGCGTCGCAATGGTCTTCCAAGAACCCATGACGGCACTCGACCCGCTCAAGAAGATCGGCAAGGTCGTGCCGCGGCACCTGCTGCAGGAAGTCGGCGTCGACCGCCCCGAGGCTTACCCGCACGAGCTCTCCGGCGGGCAGCGCCAGCGCGTGCTCATCGCGCTTGCCCTCGCCGGCGACCCCGATTTCTTGCTTTGCGACGAGCCCACCACCGCCCTTGACGTCACCGTCCAACGCCAGATCCTGGACCTCATCGACGCCGTGGTCCGCCGCCGCGGCATGGGGCTGCTGTTCATCTCCCACGACATGCCGGTGGTCAGGCACATGACGCAGGAAGTTCTGGTGTTTCGCGCTGGGTCGATCGAGCCGACGGACAGCGCCTACTCGCGCAAACTGCTCAACCCGACGCTGCCCACGCTCGCGACTGCGCCACGCGAGGTAGGCGCGCCCGTGGTCACGCTTCGCGACGTCTCCGTCACCCGCGGCACCACCAAAGCACTACGCAACGTGAACCTGGAGGTCCGCCGGGGCGAGCGCATCGGCATCGTGGGCGGTTCTGGCTCCGGCAAGACCACCCTCCTGCACGTCATCGCGGGCTTGCGCGGCGTCGACTCCGGGGAGGTCCGCATCAACGGCGGCTGCCAGATGGTGTTCCAGGACCCCTACTCTTCCCTGGACCCGCGGATGCGGGTCGGGGCGTCGGTGGAGGAGGCGGGCGTCGATACGCGGCGGGCCCGCGAGGTGCTTGCCGCGGTGGGCCTCGAGGGCACCGAGCGACGCTTGCCCCGCGAGTTCTCCGGCGGGCAGCGCCAGCGCATCTCTATCGCGCGCGCGACCGCCGCCACCCCCGATATCCTGCTTGCGGACGAGCCCGTCTCCGCCCTCGACGCCACCCTGCGTAACCAGGTGCTCACCCTGCTCGACGAGCTCGCCTCCACCCTCGTGTTCGTCTCCCACGACCTCGGCGTGGTGCGCGCGCTGTGCCCTCGCACGATCGTGATGCACGAGGGCGAAATCGTGGAGGAGGGCCGCACGCAGGACGTCCTGCGTAATCCGCAGCACGAATACACGCGGCGCCTCATCGACAGCATGTTTTAGGCGCTACTGTGGGTGGGTATGAAGATCGTAGTAGTTGGTTCCATTAACGCAGACCTCACCGTCAACGTTGCCCGCCACCCTAACCCGGGCGAAACCCTACTGGGCGAAGGCGGCGGGCTCACCGCCGGAGGCAAGGGCGCCAACCAGGCGTGCGCAGCCGCGAAGCTGGGCGCGCATGTGGCGCTAGTCGGCGCGGTTGGTAAGGACTCGAACGCGGCACCGGCGCTCGCGCTCCTGGAGGTCGCGGGTGTGGACCTCACCCACGTCGAGCAGAAAGAGGAGGTCACCGGCCTTGCTGTGATCACCGTGGCCGCCGATGGCGAGAACACCGTCCTGGTCGTGCCCGGCGCGAACGCCGAGGTGGACGCGAACCACGTTGAGCGCCACGTCGCCGCCATCGAGGACGCCTCACTCGTGTTGCTGCAGGGCGAGATCCCCGCGGACGGCTTCGCCAAGGCGGTCGAGCTGGCGCAGGCCCACGGTGCGCGCGTCGTGGTCAACCTTGCCCCCGTCGTGGAGGTGGACCGCGCAGCACTGCTCGCCGCCGACCCGCTGCTCGCCAACGAGCACGAGGCCGGCCTCATCCTCGAGCAGCTCGGCGTCTCCCCGCAGGAGCCCCCGGAGCAGCTGGCCCAGCAGCTTCTCGACGCCGGCTTCGCCTCCGTCGTGCTCACCCTCGGTGCGGCCGGGGCGCTCATCGCCGACGCGGATGGGTTGCGCCCGGTGGCCACGCCTCGGGTGGAGGCCGTCGACACGGTTGGCGCTGGTGACGCGTTCGCGGGCGCGCTGTGCCACCGCCTGGTTGAGGGCGACACCCTGGACGAGGCCGCGAAGGTCGCGGCGAAGGTCGGCGCGATCGCTGTAACGAAGCCCGGCGCGCAGCCCTCCTACCCGAGCGCCGTCGAGCTAGACGCCTACGATTTCTAACAGCGCACCCAGCACGGTCTCGCCGTGTCTGCGCAACCCGTCGTGCTGCATCTGGTCGTTTTCCCACACGTTGATGCCGAGTGCCTCGGCGGTCTCGAGGGAGAACTGGCGCGGCACGTACATATCCTGCGTATAGACGGCCGCCGCGGTCCGAATCCCGTGGTCGGCTGCGTTGAACCCTGCAGCCCCGGCGTAAAGGTTGGGCCAATCGTCCTTGGCCGCCAGCTCGTGCGCTGCCTGTTTGAAGGGGCGCAGCGCCGGGTCCTCGTCGAATTGGAACGGGAAGACGTGCTCGCCGGTGAGCAACCCTTCGCCGGCGCCGAAGCCGGGAGTGCGCTCGGCGACGCGCTGCGCCGACCACGCGGTCGCACCCGGTACGGTACCGCCGTAGATGGATTCGTGGATCACCCCGTAGAGCGGGCCAGACTCGTAGCTGACCAGCGCGCCGATCTGCGCAAGCACGTCCGTGCGCATCGCACCATTCGGGTGGAAGGGGGCCTCGAGCAGCGCCGCGATCGTGCCTGCGCCGCCCTCCTGCCCCAACAGCGTGCCGATGGTCCGGAAACGCCGCGCGCTCAGCCGCTCCCCGGTTGGCAGGAACTCCTCGCGCTGCTCGAGGTGCTCGCACACCTCCGCGATGCGCTCCTGCGCCCACGGCACTGCCTCGAAGAGCTCCTCGTGGCGGGCCCGCACGGTGGCGAACGTCGCCTCGTACACCTCGTCCACGCCCCTGCTGATCGAGGGCAACCCACCCGTAAACAGCGCCGCACGCAGCGAGTCCGGGTAGCGCAGCATGTAGTGCACCAGGCAGAACCCGCCGAAGGACTGGCCCAGCACGTCCCACTGCGCCAGCCCCAGCGTGCGGCGCAGCGCTTCCGCGTCGTCCACGATGACGTCGGCGCGAAGACGGGTGAAGTCGATGGTGGCGTCGCCAAGCATGGCGCGATCGATGCGGGAGGAGCGGCCCGTGCCGCGCTGATCCAGCAGCACCACCTGGTAGCCGCGCTTGGTGGCGTACTCGATCCACTCGAAGCGCTCGCGTGGGCTCGGGAAACCTGGGCCGCCCTGGAGGAAGAGCAGCGCCGGCGCGTCCTTCGCGGTCGTGGCGCTGCGCACGATGCGCGCGAACAGCTGCACCCCCTCGCGCTCGAAGGGGACATCAACGCAGTGGAGAGAGGAAGCAAACAGAGACATGGCCCTCATGCTATACCCCCACTAGCATTGGGAGCCGTGACGCAACCACTGTTTTTTCATTCCCAGCACAATCCGGCCCACGGAGGCATCCCAGTTGTTGCCCCGTGGTTCGCACAGACCCTCGGCGAGCAGATGCACGGCTGGGCAACCAGCCTCGAGTGGCAACACGACGGCGACACGATGCGCGTGAGCCACGACAACTTCCACCTCGTCTTCCGCAGCCAGCTTGACGACGCCCGCTCGCGCTTCGAACTGACCATCACCAACGGGGCGACCACCCCGCGGCCCGTCCAGATCGCGCTGCACCCCTACTGGGCCTGCGACGCGGCAACCGCGGAGCTCTCGGGTGTCCAAGGCTCCCGCTTCCTCGACAAAACCGACGGCGAGTTGAAGACGGTGGAGGGCCCGCTGCGCTTCGGCAACGAAACCGACGCCGTGATTGCCGGAGCGACCAGCGCCGTCCTCCGCGACGCCACGCGCGAGCTCACGTTTACCTGCACCGGCACCGACCACCTCGTGGTGTGGAACCCCGGCCCCGACGTCTGCCGCGACGCCGAGGACCTCGGCGACGACGACTGGGCGCACTTCGTGTGCGTGGAGCCAGCGCTGCTCGGCGAAGACCGCCGCGGCGTGACCCTGATCCCGGGTGCTTCCGCGAGCATCGCGCTGGAGGTCGCCGTTGCAGCCCTACCCTGAGTACCACCTCCTCGCCGCTGAACGGCCGTGGTGGCGCGCGCTCATAGAGGCGCTGCTGCTCGTAGCGTTCTTCCTCACGCTGACGCTGGCTGCCTTCTTCTTCCTGGACGCCACCGGCGACATGGAATCTCAGCTGGCCATCGTGCTCAGCCTTGCGCTGACGCTGCCGGCGGCGTTCCTCGCAGCACGGGTGGCCGGACGCGATCCGGCGCTGCTCGTCAGCGTGGCGGGCCGCGTGCGCTGGCCAATCGTGCTTCGCAGCAGCCTGGTCATGCTGGTACTGTTCGGCCTGACCACGCCGTGGGAAGACATCGACCTCACGCCAATCCTGCTGATGTACGTGCTCATCACGCCGTTTCAGGCGGCGTCGGAAGAGTTCATGTTCCGCGGCGCTATCCCCCAGATCGTCGGCACGTGGGTGCGCTCGCCGTGGGTGGCGTACGCGGTACCGGTCATCCCCTTCGTGGCGTTGCACGAGTACAACTGGATCGGACTTACCGACATCCTCGTGTTCACCATCTGCGTCTCCGCCCTTGTCTGGTACACCGGCGGACTCGAGGCCGCAGTGGTGATGCACGCGTTTAATAATATCTCTGTTTTCTTCATCGAACCCGACGCCAGCCCCACCGAGCTTGGGTGGGTTGACCTGGCGTTTTCTTCCGCATTCACCATCGGTACAACGCTGCTCCTCCTGGCTATCAACCGCCGAAAACGTCCGGACCCAACTAGCCATATCGTCCCGGATGCGGTTAACTAAGAGACTCACAATCTCAAGGAGCACCTCATGTCCAGCACCAATGCTGCACCCGCCTACCCCGACGACATGCACCCCGGACTCGTCCCCGGGATCAGCGTAGAAGAACAACGCAACCGATTCGGGGTGGACAAACTCGTCTTCGGTGTCACAGCGGTGCTCATCGTCGCGTTCATCATTTGGGGCATCGCCGCCCCAGACACCGTCGGCGAAGTCGCCGGCAACGCACTGAACTGGGGCATGTACAACTTCGGCTGGCTGTTTAACATCATCATGTCCGGCTGCGTCGTCCTGATGCTCGTCATCGCGTTCTCACGCTTCGGCACCATCAAGCTCGGCAAGGACGACGAGGAACCGGAGTACTCCTTCTTCTCCTGGATCGCCATGATGTTCGCGGCAGGTATTGGCGTCGGCATCTTCTTCTTCGGCCCCTCCGAACCCCTCAACCACTACATCACCCCACCACCGCTGACTGTCGACGCCGAAACCCCCGAAGCCCTGCACCAAGCCATGGCGCAGTCCCACTTCCACTGGGGCGTTTCACCGTGGTCAGCCTACGCACTCGTCGGCGGTGCCCTCGCCTACTCGACGTACCGCCGCGGCCGCGTCTCCCTCATGTCCTCCATCTTCACCCCGCTGACCAAGGGTGGTGCCGCGTGGACCGGAAAGATCGTCGACATCCTCGCGATCGTCGCCACCCTCTTCGGCACCGCGGCCTCCCTCGGCGTTGCGTCCCTGCAGATCACCGAGGGCGTCTCCATCGTCGGCGGCATCGAGGTGTCCACCGGCGTGCTCATCGCCATCGTGATGCTGCTGTCTACCGGCTTCATGATCTCGGCCGTCTCCGGCGTGTCCAAGGGCGTGCGCATCCTCTCCAACATCAACATCACCCTGACACTCGGCGCGATCTTCTTCGTGTTCGTCACCGGCCCGACCCTGTTTCTCACGAACCTGATCCCGTCCGGCACGATCGCGTACGTCGACAAGTACATGGACATGGCGTCCCGCTCACTGACCTGGGGCTCTGAAACCCTCGACTTCCAGGCAGCCTGGACCGCTTTCTACTGGGCATGGTGGATCGCCTGGACCCCGTTCGTCGGCATGTTCATCGCCCGCATCTCCCGCGGCCGCACGCTGCGCCAGTTCGTCATCGTCACCATCGTCGTACCGACAACCGTGCTCATCCTCGCGTTCACCATCTTCGGCGGCACCGCCATCTCCTTCAACCGGGACAACATCCCAGGTTTCGACGGCACCAGCTCCACCGAAAGCGTCCTCTACGCCATGTTCGAGCAGCTGCCCTTCTACGGCCTGACGTCCGCCCTCCTGATCGTCATCCTCTCGATCTTCTTCATCACCTCCGCCGACTCCGCCTCCGTCGTCATGGGCACCATGTCCTCCAAGGGCGACCCGGCGCCGAAGAAGCTCATCGTGTTGTTCTGGGGTGCGTGCATGATGGGCATCGCCGTCGTCATGCTGCTCACCGGCGGCGAAGACGCGCTGTCCGGCCTGCAGTCCCTGACCATTCTCTCCGCGCTGCCCTTCTCCGTCATCCTGATCTTCATCGGCATCGCCTTCCTGCGGGATCTCTCCACCGACCCACTCGCGATCCGCAACACCTACGCGCGCTCCGCGATGCGCGCCGCTGTGATCAAGGGCCTCGAAGAATACGGCGACGACTTCGAACTCACCGTAAACCAAGCCGACGAAGGCAAGGGCGCCGGCGCCGACTTCGACTCCACCGCCGCCCACGTCACCGACTGGTACCAGCGCACCAACGAGGACGGCGAAAACGTCAGCTACGACTACGAAACCGGCACCTGGGCCGACGGCTACGAAGCCGAAGACTCCGATTCTGAGTCTGGGTCTGGGGCCAAGAAGGACTAGCTCGGCAGGGCGCCGACCAGCTCGGCTCATCAGCGCCCTTTGCGCAAATGGGAGTAACAGGATTGTAGTAATCCGGATTTTGGGAGGGGAAAAAGGGATTACTACAATCCTGTTACTACCTTTTAGGTTTTACGGCCGAGCCTCACCTCATCGATGCAGCACCCCGGGCAGCTTCAACATACCCGTGTGCAGCCCGAACGCGACAGCACCACCGATCAACACCGCCAAGATTCCGAGCACGATACCAACGATGCTGCCCTTCGAAGAGCCTGGCATAGGTGCTGCCGTCGGTTTCGCTTGAACAGTCATTTTCGTTTCGTTGCCGGCAGCATCACGAACCTTCACGATGTCTCCTGCCTTGAGCGGCTGCGACAACCGAAGACTCCACCTCTTTTTACTGTCCGCCTGAACAGAGCTTTCGCCCTGGCCAGTCACTGACACCGTTAACGTCTGACCTGCACGATCAGCCCCACCACGGAGCTCTGTCGCTCCCTCAACGACAGTGTCCAGAGTTGGTGCCTTCTTTGTCCGCGGGGCGGACGGTTTCGTGGTCGCGGTTGTCCGCGGCGTGGACTCCGGAGCCGACGTCGTAACCGATGGTTTCGGCTTCGTGGTTGTCCGCGGGGCGGACGGTT